>JANOAQ010000492.1:0-3988 GCA_031411195.1 Burkholderiaceae bacterium
TCGGCGCGCGCTTCGTCCAGCTTGGCGTCGCGCTTCTTGCCGTCCAGCGCATCGGCCTCGCGCGCCAGCAGCAAGGCGGCGGCCTGGGCATTGGCCCAGTCGGCGCGCAGGGGCTCTACCACCGTGGGCAGCACCAGCCGCTCGACATAGGCGCGTGGTGTGTAGTGCGCGCCCAGGGCGTGGCGCTCGCTGGGGTGCAGGGCGCGCTCGAGCAGGGTGCCGAAGATGGCGGGCTCGACCTCGCGCCAGTTGGCCTGGGCGGCGGCCAGCAGGCCGTCGATCTGGGCGGTGCTCAGGCGCAGGGCATAACCATCGGCCGCCGCGCCCTTGAACAGCTTGCCGTTGAAGCGCAGCACGTCCTGCGCCAGCGCGGCGCTGAAGCCGCCGTGGTCCATGTCCGTCCACAGGATGCGCAGCATGTTCTGCAGCACCTCGGGCCGGTCACGGTGCTGGCGCAGCAGGCCCACGAAGCCGCCCACGGTGTTGCCTGCGCCATCGGCAGTGGTGGGCAGCAGGCCCACGTCTTCGGCAAACATGCAGAACAGGCAGCGGGTGAGAAAGCCGGCCACCACTTCGGCGCGGTGGCCATCGGCTTCAAGTGACTTGGCCACCTCGGCCAGTTGCACCGCCACTGTGCGGGTGACGCGGGCGCTGGTGCGCGCCGGGTCCAGCGCCAGCGGGTCGACCCACAGCTGGGCCAGGCGGGCGCGCACCGCGTCGTCGGCCAGGTCGGCCAGGCGGATGCGGTGGCTGCGTGGATCAGGAAACGGCGTGTAGGTGCCGCCCGAGCGGGTGAACTCGGCATACAGCTCGATCACGTGGCCCACGTCCACCACCACCACGAAGGGCGGCCGGCCTTCGCCAGCGGGCAGGGCGCGGGCATAAGCCTCGGCCTGGGTGCGGGCACGCATCAGGGCGTCGTCAAAGCCCTTGGTGGTTTTTCCCAGGTGGGCCTGGGCACCGGCATTGAGCTTTTTGCTTTCCAGCACGAAGGCGCCGCGCCGGTAGCAATCCACCCGGCCAGGGCTGCTGCTGCCATCCCCATGGCGAAAGGTGATGGGCCGCTCGAACATGTAGCTTTGATCGTCGGTGGCGTGCGGGCGCGCCACGCCCAGCAAATCGCACAGCTCGATGACAAAAGACTGGGCGGTTGACAGCTCCGAGGCGGTGCTGCCTTGCCAGCGGGTGATAAAGGCGGTGACGGCGGTGGCGGTGGCGGCGGGTGGGGCGCTCATGCGGCCATCATAGGCAAAGCGCCTAGGTGACAGGCCCACGCCAGGGCCACTGCCAGAATCAAATCAAACCCCAACGGAGACAGCCCATGAATGACCGCGTTCGCATCACCATCGACGAGCACGGCGTGGCCGATGTGGCGCTGGTGCGCAGCGACAAGATGAACGCGCTCGACTTCGAGATGTTCGATGCGCTGTCCGCCGCCATCACCCGGCTGAAGGCCGAGCCGAATTTGCGCGTCGTGGTGCTGCATGGCGAAGGCAAGGCCTTTTGCGCCGGGCTCGACATGGGCCGCATGGCCAAGCTGAACAACGGCGAGCCGGGCGCCACGCGCGATCTGCGCACCCGCACCCACGGCATAGCCAACTCGGCCCAGTACGTGGGCCTGGGCTGGCGCGAGATCCCCGTGCCGGTGATCGCCGCGGTGCACGGTGTGGCCTTCGGCGGCGGCCTGCAGGTGGCGCTGGGCGCCGACATCCGCCTCGTCACCGCCGATCTGAAGATGAGCGTGATGGAAATCAAGTGGGGCCTGGTGCCCGACATGGCCGGCGTGGCCCTGATGCGCGGCCTGGTGCGCGACGACCACGCGCGTGAGCTCACCTACACCGGCCGCATCGTGCAGGGTGATGAAGCGGTGCAACTGGGCTTGGCCACCCGCGTGTGTGCCGATCCGCTGGCCGACGCCCGCGCCATGGCCCAGGCCCTGGCCCAACGCAGCCCCAGCGCGCTGCGGGCCGACAAGCGGTTGATGAATGCCAGCAGCGCGGTGCTGTCTGAGAGTTCTCTTGCGCTGCTGCAGGCCGAAAGTGACGAGCAGGTGGCGCTGATGGGCCAACCCAACCAGCTCGAAGCCGTGCGCGCCAACCTTGAAAAGCGCGCGCCTGTGTTTTCGGTCGGCCAGGCCTGAGGCCGGCCGTGCAACGCAACGCAGCGCTGCGCGACCAGGTGGCCGCCAGTCTGGCCGTCTGGGACCGCCACGCACCCGATGAAGCGGGCCTCAAGCGCGCGGCAGTGGCCCTGACGATTGCCGATGAAGGCCCGGGCTCGGCGTTGTGGGGCCTGCAAAGGGGTGGCGCAGACCCTGGCCACTGGAGCACCCAGGCCGCGCTGATCCTCACCCGCCGCGCGGCCAGCCTGCGCGGCCATGCCGGCCAGTGGGCGCTGCCGGGCGGGCGCATCGACGAAGGCGAAACGCCCGAGCAGACCGCACTGCGTGAACTGCATGAAGAAGTGGGCCTGCTGCTGGATGAGGCCGACATCATCGGCCGGCTCGACACCTTCATCACCCGCTCGGGTTATGCCATCACGCCGGTGGTGGTGTGGGGTGGCGAGGCTCGGCGGTTGCAGCCCAACCCCGCCGAGGTGGCCAGCATCCACCGCATCCCGGTGACCGAGTTCCTGCGCGCCGATGCGCCCATCCTCGAACCACTCGAAGGCAGCGAGCACCCGGTGCTGAAGATGCCCGTGGGCGACAACTGGATCGCCGCGCCCACCGCGGCCATGGTCTACCAGTTCAGAGAGCTGTGCCTGCTGGGCCGGCCCACCCGCGTGCACCACTACGAGCAGCCGCGCTTCGCCTGGAAGTAGGGCGATTGACACCGCCGTCGGGCGGCGTCTGCTCGGGCTGATGCTCTGGTTGAAGGTGACCGTGTCGATCAGGAAGTCCCGGGTGGCGTGGGCGTTCGTGACCCGCGCGACGGTCACACCCTTTTGGGGTGAATCGACTCAGATCACCCCGCGCTTGCGGGCGATGGCCACCGCCTGGGTGCGGCTGCGTGCACCCAGCTTGAGGTTGATGTTGCGCAGGTGGGTGCGCACGGTGCTGTCGCTGACGAACAGCTTTTCGGCCATGGCGCTGTTGCTGTAGCCCTCGGCCAGCAACTGCAGCACGCGGATTTCCTTGCGTGTGAGCGGCTCGTCCAGCGGCAGCGGCGCGCTGGGTGTGGCGGGTGCGTCGGCATCGTCGGGTGCGGGCTCTTCGCCGGCCAGGCCGATCAGGCGCTGCAGGTGGTCGTCCAGCAAGGGGTCGACCCGTGCGCCGGGTGCGTCGTGCAGCACCGCGCGCGTGCGCCGCAACAAGGTGCCCACGGCCGGGCCTTCGTCCAGCAGCAGGCGCACGAAGCCTTCGGCCTGCGCCGCCTGCAGCACGCGGGTCATCTGGTTGACAGCGGCGGTCATGTCGCCCGGGCCATCGGCGCGCTGCAAGGCCAGGGCCTGCAGCACCTGCAGCTTCAGCGCCCGGCGCTGGCGTTGTTGGGCGGTGGCCTCGGCAGCAGCCAGACCGGCGGTGCGCGCGGCGGCAGAGGCATCACCAAACAGCACCTGCCAGCGCAGGCGGCCGATGGCCATGTCGTCCACATCGTGGGCGCTCATCTGGTGGCGGGCCACACGCGCCCACACGTCGGGGTCGTCGGCGCGGTCCAGGGCCTGGGCGGCGGCTTCGGCCTGGCCCTGCAGCATCAGGATGCGGGCGCGCTCCAGCCGGGCGCTGGCCACCACGCGGGGCAGCTGGCGGTGGTGGCCCAGGTATTCAAGCTCGGTCAGCGCGGCCAGCGCGTCGTCGATGTCGCCGCGTTCGAAGGCGATGCGCGAGCGCATACCGTGGCTCAGGATCATGTGGTCGGGCAGGCCCACGTCACGCGCCAGCGGCAGGTAGACATTGAGCAGGTGCTCGGCCTGGTGCAGTTGGTGGGCTTCGTACACCGCACCGGCGTGCAATACGCCGGCCCAGGCATTGCCGTGGGTGGGTGAGTAG
>JANOAQ010000493.1:0-3862 GCA_031411195.1 Burkholderiaceae bacterium
AGGGCCGAAGATCCGCGTCGGCAAGTTTGCCGAGGGCAAGGTCATGCTCGTCAACGGCGCGCGTTTTGTGCTGGATGCCGCCCGAAGCGAGCCTGGTGCCCTCGACGGCGTGGGGCTCGACAACAAGGAACTGCCGCGCGACGTGCGGCCTGGCGACACCCTGCTGCTCATCGTCGGCCTGATCGTGCTGACGGTTGAAGCCGTGCGGGGCGAGCAGGTGCACACCGTCGTCAAGATCGGCGGTGAACTGAGCAACAACAAGGGCATCAACAAGCAGGGCGGTGGCCTGACCGCCCCGGCCTTGACGGCCAAGGACATGGACGACATCAAGACTGCCATGGCCTTTCAGTGCGACTACCTGGCGGTGAGCTTTCCGAAAAGCGCCACCGACATGGAAATGGCCCGCCAGCTGGCCAACGTGGCCGGTGAGCAATACCGCCACAAGCCGGCCATGATCGCCAAGATCGAACGCAGCGAGGCCATCCCTCAGCTGGAGGCGATCCTGCGGGCCAGTGACGGCATCATGGTGGCGCGCGGCGACCTCGCGGTTGAGGTGGGCAATGCCGCCGTGCCCGCCTTGCAGAAAAAGATGATCCGGATGGCGCGCGAGATGGACAAGATCGCCATCACGGCCACGCAGATGATGGAAAGCATGATCGTCAACCCGGTGCCCACCCGCGCCGAGGTGAGCGACGTGGCCAACGCCGTGCTGGATGGCACCGACGCGGTGATGTTGTCGGCCGAAACCGCCGCCGGCAAGTACCCGGTGGAAACCGTGGAACAGATGGCCCAGATTGCGCTGGAAGCCGAGCGCGCCGAAGATGTGCGGCTTGATGCCAACTTCACCGACCGGGTGTTCGGCCGCATCGACCAGTCCATCGCCATGGGCGCGCTGTTCACCGCCCACCACCTGGGCTGCAAGGCCATCGTGGCGCTGACCGAATCGGGCAGCACCGCGCTGTGGATGAGCCGGCACAACATCCATGTGCCCATCTTCGGCCTGACGTCCAAGGCTTCGTCGCAAGCGCGCATGGCGCTCTACCGCAATGTGCGCCCGCTGCTGATGCCCGCCCACAGCGACCGCGACTCCGCCCTGGCCGAAGCCGAGCGGGTACTGGTGGATCGCGGCGTGCTGCGCCCGGGCGACACCTACGCCATCACTTGCGGCGAGCCCATGGGCTACCCCGGCGGCACCAACATGCTCAAGGTCTGCCGGGTGGGGTGATGTGAGCACCCGGCAGCGGGGTACCGCTGCCACCCGCCAGGCGGGTCGCCGGCAGGCTTGGGGCTGAGGCCTCTGGTCGATCGCGGCGGGGCGCTCGGCCGGCGCGGCTTCGATGGCAGCCTGAAAGCCTCAGGCGGGCTCGGCTTCTTGCACGCTTTCGACAAGCGCAGCGATCTTGGGCGCCATGTTCACCGGCACCAGTTCCACCTCGGGATGCTGGTGGTGAAACACCCGCAGCAGCTCGTCGGCAAAACCGTGGCCCACCTCGGCCAGGCCGTCGAAGTCGAGCTCAACCCGCCGAAAACGCTGCAGCCGAGCGGCCACACGCCGTGCCTGCGCGCGTGAGGCCAGGGCCAGCTGGCTGCCGCTCATCAGACGCAGCGGCACCACGGTGCGGTCGAAGTCGTAGCCCTGGCCGTCCAGGCTGTATCGGCGCAGGACCTCGTCGACCGTGCGCTCGGTGTCCAGGCAGATGGCCACATAGACCGCACTGCCCTGGCGGCAGGCCGGCCGGCTGCGTTGCCACTGCTCCCGCTGCCAATCGCGTTGTTGAAAGGCCTGGTTGTTGGCATGCAGGTCAATGATGTCGGCCATGCGCGAGGTGAAGAACAGCCCACGCCCGGTGTGTCCGTCGGGGCGCGTGGTGAGCTTGCCCTTGGCCAGCTCCAGCATGGCCTGGGTCGGATCGGTGATCTGGTAGGTGGCGCCGATCGCATCGAAGATGCCCCGTCCGTCATCACTCACCAGCAATTGCAGCTGGGTGGGTGTCTGTCGCATCGACACGGTGACGCGTGTGCCCCCGCTGTGCTCGATGGCGTTGTTCAGCAACTCGGTGAAGGCCAACTGCGCCAGTTGTGCCACGTTGTCGCGCAGGTCGAAGCAGGGTGCAAAGTCATGGGCCCACGGCGCATCCTCCTGCAGGCCCGCCAGCGTGTAGCGTCGAACCACCTGGCGAAAGGCGCCTGGGCGGTACTCGGGCCGGTTGACCGCACCAACACGCTGCAACCATTGCAACTGCACCAGCTTGCGCACAAGAGCACGGGCTGCGGGCAGGCCCAGACCCAGGCGAGTGGCCACCTGTTGGCTCAAGTCATGGGGGTGCGTTCGCGCGGTTTCTGTGATCCAGACCGTGGACAGGCTCAACAGGGAACGGGGCATGGCGGCAATCCTTGCGGCGGCAATCGGGCCGCCATGCCAGTTTGGCCGTCGCTCATTGTGTTCATCACCCCGAAAAGCGCTGCCAAGGCGTGGCAATTCGGTCACATGCCTTGCACCAGAGACCAGGCCCGCAGGGGGTGGGATGCCGTCCTTCGAGCGAGGTCGGTCGATACAATGCGCGCCAGTTACGAAGCGGTTTCACCACTGGCCGGCAGCAGCGCCCATGCAGCTTCCAATCGATTTTCAACACCCTCGCAGGACTCACCATGCCTCTCGTCTCGATGCGCCAACTGCTGGACCATGCCGCCGAAAACGGCTACGGCATCCCCGCCTTCAACGTCAACAACCTCGAGCAGGTGCAAGCCGTGATGCAGGCCGCAGCCGAGGTAGATGCGCCAGTCATCCTGCAGGCCAGCGCCGGCGCCCGCAAGTACGCGGGTGAGCACTTCATCAAGCACCTGATCCAGGCCGCCACCGAGGCCTGGCCGAACATCCCGCTGGTGATGCACCAGGACCACGGGCAAACCCCGGCCATCTGCCAGGGTGCCATCGACCTGGGCTTCGGCTCGGTGATGATGGACGGCTCCTTGCAAGCCGACGGCAAGACGCCCGCATCATTCGACTACAACGTCGAGGTCACCCGCAAGGTGGTCGAGATGGCCCACAAGGTGGGCGTGACGGTGGAAGGTGAGCTCGGTTGCCTGGGCAACCTCGAAACCGGCGAAGCCGGTGAAGAAGACGGCATCGGTGCCGAAGGCAAGCTCGACCACAGCCAGATGCTGACCGACCCCGAAGAAGCTGCAGTCTTCGTCAAGGCCACCCAGTTGGACGCGCTGGCCATTGCCATCGGCACCAGCCATGGTGCGTATAAGTTCAGCCGCAAGCCCACCGGCGACATCTTGGCCATCGGCCGCGTCAAAGAGATCCACAAGCGCATCCCCAACACCCACCTGGTGATGCACGGCTCGTCGTCGGTGCCGCAAGACCTGCTGGCCATCATCAACCAGTACGGTGGCCAGATGAAGCAGACCTTCGGCGTGCCGATCGAAGAAATCCAGGAAGCCATCAAGCACGGCGTGCGAAAGATCAACATCGACACCGACATTCGCCTGGCGATGACGGGTGCGGTGCGCAAGTTTCTGGCCGAGTACCCTGACAAGTTCGACGCACGCGAATGGCTCAAGCCCGCCCGCGAAGCCGCCAAGGCCATCTGCCAGCAACGGTATGTCGAATTTGGCTGCGCCGGCCAGGGCAGCAAGATCAAGCCGATGTCCCTGGTGATGGTGGCCCAGCGGTATGCAAAAGGCGAACTCGCGCAGAGGATCAACTGACCATCCATCGCAGCGCCAGGCGCCGCGCGCGCTGCAAGACCGAAGGGGCCGCAAGGCCCCTTTTTCATGCCTGCGGTGGCGCTTAACCGCCGACCAGGAAAGCCGCAGCGGATACCCCCCAAAGGCACAATACCTCGATTCACATTCG
>JANOAQ010000494.1:0-7213 GCA_031411195.1 Burkholderiaceae bacterium
ACCGTGGTCGCAGTGGCCAAACGCTACAAGCTGAGTGCCACCCAGGTGGCCGAATGGAACCAGACCACTGCCAGCGGCCATTTCAAGGCCGGTGAAACGGTGACTGTGGTGCTGCCCGCCAAGGCGCAGGCGGTGGCCCTAAAGCCCCTGCCCAAGGGCAGCACGCGGGTGGCGGCCAAATCGGCATCGGCGCGCCGCCTGGTCAAGCCCGGCCCCGTGGCCCGCAGCCGCGCGAACTGAAGGCCTGGCCCGATCCGCAATGGGCTGGCGGTTGCGCGCCGCTTTCTCAACGATGGCTTCTCGGCGATGGTCGCTCGGCGCCGTTCGCTCAGCGCCGTTCGCTCAGCGCCGTTCGCTCAGCGCCGGTCGCTCAGCGCGTGCGCCAGGGTTGACAGGTCCACATACTCCAGCTCGCTGCCCACAGGCACGCCCCGCGCCAGGCGCGTCACCGTCAGCGGCTGACCGTCGACGCCGGTCAAGGTGCGCAGGGCCTGCGCCAGCACATGGGCGGTGGCTTCGCCCTCGGCGCTGAAGCCGGTGGCCAGGATGACCTCGCGCACCGAGCCTTCGCCCGCGCGCGCCAGCAGCGGGTGCACGCCGATGTCGTTCAGCCCGATGCCGTCGAGCGGGCTCAGCCGCCCCATCAGCACGAAGTACAGGCCGCGGTAGCTGCCACTGCGTTCCATGGCCGCCTGGTCGGCCGGTGTCTCGACCACCAGCAATTGCTGGGCATTGCGCTGCGGGTCGGCACAGGTTTGGCACACCGCCAGTTCGGTGAAGGTGTGGCAACGTTGGCAGTGCTGCACCGCCAACGTGGCGGTCTGCAAGGCCAAGGCCAGGCGCTGCGCGCCCTCGCGGTCGTGTTGAAGCAGGTGGTAGGCCATGCGCTGCGCCGACTTCACGCCCACACCGGGCAGGCGCCGCAGCGCCTCGATCAGGCCCTCGAGGCTGCGCTCGCTCACTGGGTCAGAACGGGAACTTCATTCCGGGGATCTGCGGCATGCCGGCCGAGAGCTTGCCCATCTTCAGCTGGGTCGTTTCTTCGACCCGGCGCACGGCGTCGTTGAACGCGGCCGCCACCAGGTCTTCGAGCATGTCCTTGTCGTCGGCCAGCAGGCTGGGGTCGATGGTGACGCGCTTGACAGCGTGCTTGCAGGTGATCAGCACCTTGACCAGGCCGGCGCCGGACTCACCGGTCACCTCCATCAGCGCCAACTCGTCCTGGGCCTTCTTGAGGTTGTCCTGCATGGCCTGGGCCTGCTTCATCAGACCGGCCAGTTGGTTCTTCATCATGGTGGGTTCACCTGGTTGGGGCCGCCGTCGGCAGCCACGGGTTTGATCGATCCCGGTACGATGCGGGCAGTGCCGAACTGTGCCAGCAATGCCTGGACCACCGGGTCGTTGTGGATGACTTGCTCGGCATCGTGCTGGGCCTGCTCGCGCGACAGCGCGTCGCGCCGGGCCAATGAATCCTGGGCCATGCCGGCCACCACGGCCAGTTGCACTGGCTCGCCCAGGGCCTGGGCCAACACCGCCGACAATTTGGCCGCCAGCCCCGGGTTGTGCAGGGTTTCCCGCTCGACCCGCAATTGCCAGAGGTGCCCGCCACCATCGGCCGGCTGCACGCCGATCAGCTCGGCCTGCCAGGCCAGCTCGCGCACCATGGCGGCCACGCCCCCGGCCGCTGCCAACGGGCGCAGCACATCCGACCACCGGTCGCCCAGCGCCGTGGGCTGCAGCGCGGGGCGGGTCGCAGCAGCCGATCGGGCCGGTGCCGGCGTGCGGGCGAGCGGCGCTGCCTCGTGCTCGGTCGCGTCTGCGTCGCTATCCACGGCTTGGGCCTGTGCCCGGGACGGGGCAAGTGGGCTGAAGTCATCGGGCACCTCGTCGTCCACCCAGGGCGGCGGTTCCTGGGCCTGCAGGGCGGGCGACGGCACAGGCGGCGTGAAACGCGCGGCGGAAACAACCGCAGGCGCAGGCACCATCGGCAGGGGTGGGCTGCCAACGGGCGAGGACTTGACGGCAGCGGCCGGCTTGGGCAACACGATGGGCGGCGCAGCCAGGGCGGGCCGGGCTGGCGCCGTGGCCCGGGCTTCACGCGGGGCAGCTGCCAGCGGTGCTGCACGCGGCGCCGGTGCCGCCGCCCCCGCCGCCGGGAAGGCCAGCAGGCGCAGCAACACCATGGTCAGCGCGGCGTATTCGTCGGACATCAGGCTCAGTTCGGCCCGGCCGTGGATAGCCATGCTGTAGAGCAACTGGGTTTCGTCGGCCGGCAGCAGCGCCGCCAGCGCGCGTGCCACCGCCGTATCGGGGTCGGCATCGTCCAGCGCGCCTGGCACGGCCTGCTCCACCGCCATCTGCTGCAGCAGTGTGGCCAGTTCTTCGAGCGTGCCGCCGGCCGACAGGCCGTGGCTGCGCAACGCATGCACCGTGGCCAGCACGCCGGCGCCGTCACGCGCGGCCAGCGACCGCACGACATCGGCCGCATGCGAACGATCAACCGTGCCCAGCATGGCGCGCACACCGTCTTCGGCCAGGCTGCCCGCACCAAAGGCGATGGCCTGGTCGGTGAGCGACAGCGCATCGCGCATCGAACCGCGCGCCGCACGCGACAGCAGGCGCAGCGAGCCCGCATCGGCCGGCACGCCTTCGGCGGCCAGCACCTCCTGCAGATAGGCGTGCACTGTCTCGGGTGCCATCGGTCGCAGGTTGAACTGCAGGCAGCGGCTGAGCACCGTGGGCAGCATCTTTTCGGGGTCGGTGGTGGCCAGCACGAACTTCAAGTAGTCGGGCGGCTCTTCCAGCGTCTTGAGCAGGGCGTTGAAGGCGTCCTTGGTGAGTTGGTGCGCCTCGTCGATCATGAAGACCTTGAAGCGGGCCACGCTGGGCTTGTAGGCGGCACGCTCGATCAGGTCGCGGATCTCGTCCTTGCCGCCATTGCTGGCGGCGTCCATCTCGATGTAGTCGATGTAGCGGTCGGCGTCGATCTCGGTGCAGGCCTGGCATACGCCGCACGGGTGGGCGGTGATGCCACCGGTGCCATCGGGCCCGGTGCAGTTCAGGCTTTTGGCCAGAATGCGGCTGACGGTGGTCTTGCCGATGCCGCGGGTGCCGGTGAACAGGTAGGCATGGTGCAGCCGGCCGCTGGTCAGCGCATTGCCCAGTGCCTGCACCACGTGCGCCTGGCCCACCATCTGCTCGAAGCTGCGGGGGCGGTATTTTCGGGCCAGGACGACGTGACTCATGACCCCGATTCTACGGGGCGAGGTGGTGGCGCCAGCCGGTTCGAAGCGGCCCGACAGCTGTGCAACACCCGCGCAACACCCGCGCGCCATACACGCGCCATACACGCGCCACACACCCATCCGCACCCACCCGCACCCATCCGCACCCGACCGCACCCACCGGGGTTGAAGGCGAGGCGTCACCGATAATCGCCGCCATGAGTTCCTCCCACGCACCCTCAGGCCCCGACACCCTCAGCTACGAGCAGGCTGGCGTCAACTACGACTTGATCGACCCGCTCAAGGTCAGCGCCCAGCGCGCTGCTGCGGCCACTGCGGTGCACCTGGCGGCCCATGGCTTCAGCGAGGTGAAGGCCTCGCGCGGTGAATCGGCCTATGTGGTGGACGTGGGCCCGTTCTACATCGCCAGCATCGTCGAATGCCTGGGCTCCAAGGCCCTGGTGGCCGACGAGATGGCCGCGCTCACCGGCGAGCCGGGCTATGAGGGCATCGCGCAAGACACCATTGCCATGGCGGTGAACGACCTGATCACCGTGGGTGCCACGCCCCTGGTGGTGCAGGCCTACTGGGCCGCCGGTGGCTCCGACTGGTTTGGCAACACCGAGCGCGCGCAATCGCTGGTGGCCGGCTGGAAGGCCGCCTGCGACACCTGCAAGGTGGCCTGGGGCGGCGGCGAAACGCCCGCGCTGGCAGGCATCGTCGAGGCCGGGCGCATCGACCTGGCGGCCTCCTGCACAGGCCTCATCAACCCCAAAGAGCGCCTGAGCGTGGGCGACCGCCTGGCCGCAGGCGATGCCATCGTGCTGCTCGACGCCAGTGGCATCCACGCCAATGGCCTGAGCCTGGCGCGCAAGCTGCTCGAGCGCCTGCCTCAGGGCTGGCTGACCGAGATCGATCCGGCGGGCCACCCCGGTCTGACCTACGGCGCGGCCCTGCTGGCGCCCACGCCGCTCTATTCACCCGTGACCGAAGCCCTGTGGGCCGCCGGCATCGTGCCGCACTACTGCGCCAACATCACTGGCCACGGCTGGCGCAAGTTGCTGCGCCACCCAGGCCAGTTCACCTACCGCATCCACACGGTGCCGCCGGTGCCGCCGGTGCTCAAGTTCATCCAGCACCATGCCCGGCACGATGACCGCGAGGCCTACAGCACCCTCAACATGGGTGCAGGCTTTGCCATCTTCGTGGCCGCAGCCGCTGCCGAGCGCACGGTGGCGGTGGCGCAGGCCCAGGGCATCGGCGCCCGGGTGGCAGGAGAGGTGCAAGCCGGTGAAAAGCAACTGCTGATCGAGCCCCTGGGCATCCGCTTCGGCGACGATGACCTGCAGCTTCGCTGAAGCCCGCCAACGGCCGGCACCAAAGCCCGGCACCAACGGTCGGCACCAACGGCCGGCAACGGCCGGCGGGCCGGTCACCTACAATCATCGGTGACGGGCCTCCTCGCATGGAAGCGCGGCCAACCGGGTCAGGTCGGGAACGAAGCAGCCCCAACCGTTGTGACCAGTGCCGGGGTCAGGCTCGTCACCCTCATTTCACCGTCCTCCGCGCTGCGCTTGGCCTGCGTCGACGGTGCTCGGTCATCGCGCCGTTGCAGGTTCAGTGCTGGCCGATTTGCCGGAAGGCCATCACCGCCTGGTTGCGCAAGGTGCGCAGCAATGCCAGTTCGCGGTCAGCCAAGGACAGGGCACCCGGTTTGCTCTGGTCCGCGTAGATCAGGCCAAAGGGTGCGCCTTTCATCATCAACGGCAACAGCAGAAACGACGGGGCATTGACGTGCTGGCGGTACCACACCGGCAGGCGCTGCTCGATGGCCGGTGCATGGCTGTCGGCGATCAGGGTGTCGCTGCCCTTGAGGCAAACCGCCCCGAACAGATCGGGCGGCTCGCCGACGGGCCATCGCAGCACCACCCGGAACACCGGGCTCAGCACGTCAGCACGGTCACCCAGGCCGAAACGCCCGTTGAGCCGCCCGCTTGCCGGATCACGCAGGCAAAACACCATGCGCTGGAAGTGCAGGGCCCGGTACATGGTCTCCAGCACCATGTGCAGCACTTCATTGAGCTTGAAGCTGTCGCCGGCCAGGGTATCGGTGATGTCCTGGATGCCCGCCGCCAACGCATCGGTCACACGCAATGACGCCGCGCCCGTGGCCCCGGCGTCCAGCATCACCACCTCGCCGGTCTGGGCCGCGCCCCGCCCACCACCGGGCAGTTGCACCGTGGCCTCGTCGTCGGCCCGGATGGTGCGCACCGTGGCCGCCAACTGGTGTGGCGACAGCGTGTCGGCCATGTCGACCGGCGCTGGCACCGCCTGCTCCAGCAAGCGTTGGCCACGGCTGTCCTCAGGCAGCAACAGACCCATGGCCGGCGCCATCTCGGCCAGGCTCTGACGCGCGGCCTCCACTGCCCGCCGCACGTCGATCTGACCCAGGCCCAGCGCGCGGCCGTGGCGCGACACCACCGCGTCGAGCCGGGCACCCAGTTGCGCTGCTTCCGCCTGCCATACGGCGTCGGCCAGTTCATTGGCCGCCACAGCCATCCAGCGCATGCGCTCGGGCCCGTAAGGCACGGCCTGCGCTGGCGAAGGCATGTCGGGACGACGCATGCATCGTTGCAGGCTGTCGGGCAGGCCCCAATGGCGCGCCACACCCGCACCCAGGCCCTCGAAGCCCAGGCCCAACACCATGGCAGCCGCCCGATCGGCCTGCAGATCGGGGTGCAAACGCACATCGGACGGCGTCAGGCGCAATTGCGCGCGCACTGCCTCGGCCTCGTCGGGAAAGTAGTACTCGGTGAGCAACTTGCCCAGGTTGTAGAACAAGGCGCCCAGAAAATTTTCTTCAGCGTCGCGCGCGCCCGGACTCAATGCCTGGGCCAGTTGGCCAGCCAACATTGAGCGCAGGAACTCTTCCTTCAGGCGTTGCGCGTGGGCCTTGTCCTTCATGTGCTCGACCAGCACCAGCGACAAGGCCAGATTGCGGATGCCGGACATGCCCACCAAGGCGACCGCGCGCGACACCGTGGCCACCGATTGGCCGTTGCGCTTGTATTGCGCGGTATTGACCAGGCGCAGCAGCTTCTGCGTCAACGCCACGTCCTTGAGGATTTCGTCGGCGAGTGCGTGCAGGCTGTCGTTGTCCGAATTGGCCATGCGCTGGATGCGCAACACATGGGCACTGAGCGCCGGGAAGTCGCTCTTGTGCCGCATGCGCCGCAGCAGAAAATCAAGCGTGCCATGGCCGCTGGACGAATCGGGCACGCCGGCATCAGCGGGCTCCAACCATTGCATCAGCGCGTCGCGCAGGCTGGCGGCACTGTCATATCGCTCACGCGGATCACGCGCCAAGGCGCGCTGAACGATGGCACGCAGCCTGTCGTCGGCGTCGGCCTCATCGGGCAGGCGCAGGTCTTCATGGCGCACGCGACGCAGGGCCGCGCGGGGTTCGCGTTCGGTCACCAGTGGCCTGCCAGCCAGCATTTCACCCAGCACCACGCCAGCGGCAAAGACATCCATCTGCGGTGAAGGTGCCGCGCCGACCGCCGCTTCGGGCGACAGGTAGCCGGGCGTGCCGACGATGTAGCCCGCCAATCCATCACTGGCGGGGGCATCTGTCTTGGCCAGGCGGGCCGCAATGCCGAAGTCCATCACCCGGGCACGGCCGTCCGCATCGATGAGGATGTTCGATGGCTTCAGGTCGCGGTGAACGATGCCCTGGTCATGCGCAGCGCGCAA
Organism: Burkholderiaceae bacterium; assembly: GCA_031411195.1. Taxonomy (GTDB): domain Bacteria; phylum Pseudomonadota; class Gammaproteobacteria; order Burkholderiales; family Burkholderiaceae_C; genus Pseudaquabacterium. Next base: position 6,978 of record JANOAQ010000494.1, read on the forward strand.
GGCATCGACCACGCCCACCATCAACGCCACCGACTCGCGCGCAGGCAGCGGTCTGGTCTGGCGCAGGCGTTGCGTCAGCGTGCTGCCGTGGACCAGTTCGAACACCAGGCAAGGCTGGCCATCGATCTCGTCAGCCTCGAAGACCGGCACGATGTGAGCGTGTGCCAGGCGGCCGACCGCCCGGGCTTCGTGCAGCCACTGCTGGGTGGGTCCGGCTTCGGTATCGGGGTGCAGCA
>JANOAQ010000495.1:0-4766 GCA_031411195.1 Burkholderiaceae bacterium
GCGCGGGCGCTGGACCAACTGGAGGTCTGGCAAAACCAGGGGCTGGATATCTCGGTCAGCGTCAACATCGCCGCCCGGCACCTGCAAGAGCCCGACTTTGCCCAACGCCTGGGCGAGCTGCTGGCGCGCCATCGCAAGGACCTCGGTCCCAGCCTTGAGCTGGAGATGCTGGAGACCGCCGCCCTCATCGACATCGGCCTGACCTCGGCCGTGCTCGAACGCTGCGCCCGTCTGGGCGTGCGCTGGGCACTGGATGATTTCGGCACCGGTTACTCCACCCTCACCTACCTCAAGCGCCTGCCGGTGCAGGTGCTCAAGATCGACCGCAGCTTTGTGCACAACATGCTCAACGATGCGCAGGACCGCGCCATCGTCGAAGGTGTGATCAGTCTGTCGCGCACCTTCGGTTGCACGGTCGTGGCCGAGGGCGTCGAAACCGCTGCCCAGGCCCGCATGCTGCTCGATATGGGATGCGAAATCGGCCAGGGCCTGGGCATCGCCGCGCCCATGCCTGCCGCCGAAGTCGGCCCCTGGGTGCGTGACTGGAAAGGCCTGTTCGCCTTGAGCGCCGCCATGCCAGCCATGCCTGGCGGGGACGACCCCGTCACCGGCAACCCGGCCGACGACCTGCCCCCACGCAGCCTGGGTCACGACTGATCTGGCCAACCCACGTCGGGCGCGTACTGTCCGGCGCTTACTGCCCGGCGCGTACTGCCCGGCGCGGGCCGGCGCTTCGATAGACTCGCGCGGTGCTGCCCCAAGGATTTATCCACGATCTGATCTCCCGCGTCGACATCGTCGAGGTGGTGGGCCGCCATGTCGAGCTTAAGAAGGCGGGCATCAACCACAAGGGCCTGTGCCCTTTCCATGGCGAGAAGTCGCCCAGCTTCATCGTCAGCCCGTCTCGGCAGACCTACCACTGCTTCGGTTGCGGTGCCCATGGCGACGCCATCCGCTTCCTGACCGAGCACCATGGCATGGGCTTCATGGACGCAGTGCGCGACCTGGCCCAACAAGTCGGGCTGGCGGTGCCCGAAAGCACGGCCAGCCCCGAGGACAAGGCCCGCGCCGACGCTGAACGCGCGCAGCGCGCCACGCTCAGCGAGGTTCTGGAAAAAGCCAGCGACCACTACCGCGGCGCGCTCAAGGCCAGCCCACGTGCCGTGGCCTACCTGAAGAAGCGCGGCCTCACCGGGCAGGTGGCTGCGCTTTTCGGCCTGGGCTACGCGCCCGAAGGCTGGCGCACGCTCGCCGGTGTGTTTCCCAGGTACGACGACCCCCTGCTGGCCGAGAGTGGCCTGGTCATCACCAGTGGTGGCGAGGGGGACGCCGGTGGCGGGGAAGAAAAGCGTTACGACCGCTTCCGCGATCGCATCATGTTTCCCATCCGCTCGGTGCGGGGCGAGGTCATCGGCTTCGGCGGGCGGGTGCTCGACGTGGGCGAGCCCAAATACCTCAACTCGCCCGAGACGCCCGTGTTCCACAAAGGCCAGGAGCTGTACGGCCTGTTCGAAGCCCGTCAAGGCTTGCGCGCCAAAGGCTACGCCCTGGTGGTCGAAGGCTATATGGACGTGGTGGCTCTGGCCCAGTGGGGCTATCCCAATGCCGTGGCCACCCTGGGCACGGCCTGCACGGCAGAACACGTGGCCAAGTTGCTGCGCTTCACCGATTCGGTGGTCTTCAGCTTCGACGGTGATGCGGCAGGCCGCCGCGCCGCCGGCCGCGCTCTCGAAGCCGCCCTGCCCCACGCCACCGACACCCGCACGATCCGCTTCCTTTTTCTGCCCGCCGAACACGACCCCGACTCCTACATCCGCGAACTCGGCCCCGAGGCTTTCGAACAAGCGGTGAGCCAGGCAGTGCCACTGTCGACCCAGTTGATCGCGCATGCCGGCGCCGACGCAGACCTGAGCACCGCCGAAGGCCGCTCCAAGATGCTGGCCCATGCCGGCCCGCTGGTAGAGCAGTTGCCCGATGGCCTGCTGCGCGAACAACTCGTGCACGAACTGGCGCGTCAAGGCGGCGTGGGCGCCGAGGTGCTGCAGGCCCATTGGGCGCGTCGGGCCGGTGGCCAGTCCGCTTCGGCGGCTCGCGCCGGTGATTCAGCACCATCGCCCGGCGGCGCACGCCCGCGCGCGCGCCGAATCCGCCGGCCCAGCGCGCAGGCTGCCACACGGCTGGACCGCGCTGCCTGGCTGCTGGCGCGGCATGCCGAACTGTGGGATGGCCTGTCCAGTTCGGCACATGGCCTGCTGGCCGAGCAGCCGGTGCCGCATGGCCCCTACTTTCGCGCGGTCGAACGGCTGCTGCACGAGCATGGGTCGGTCAAGCTGGAAACCCTGCTCACCGACCTTGCCCAGGCGCCTGAAGCCGAAGTTCTGGGCCCGCTGCTGGCCAGCATCCAGGCCGCGCATGCGCTCGACCCCGATCCGCCCGTGTGCGATCTGGGCACGCTGATTGGCCAGATCGAGTTCACCGAATTGTCCGAGCAGCTGAAGGTGTTGATCCAATCGGGCGAGCTGTCGGAGTCGGACCATGCCCATATCCGGGCGCTGTACGCCAGGCAGGCCGAACTCAAGCAGCAAGGGGTAGGCGCCTGAACCCTTGACCCGGACTTGCGCAAGTTTTGACGACGTGCGGGCAAATCAGCCATAATCCTGGATTGGTTGAATCGGCAAGAGTGACAGTAGTACCTCCGGTCCTGGCCGCCCCTTACCCGGGCCCGCATCGCGATAAGGCCAACCTCCCCCGCAAGGGCTGCATCTCAAAAACGTCCACGCGAGCTTGCCCGATCAAGCATCGACCACCCGCACCCTGATTGAACGGGCGCTCGGGAACAGGCCGCGCATGCTCCTGCGCAGGCCCGTTGTCCGTGTGCGCGCGCTTTCGGGCACCGTGCTGGTCGGCTTGGCGTCAACCCTCCGATTACCCGCGCAAGGATCTGCATGACCGCCAAGAAGCCCACCGCCGACAAGACCCCCGCCGACACCGACGCCAAGGCCAAGCCTGCCGCCCCCAGCAAGGCCGCCGCCAAGCCTGCGCCGGAACCCAAGGGTGCAGCTGCCAAACCTGCTGCCAAGGTTGCCGCCATAACGGCTGCCAAACCGGCTGCCAAACCGGCTGCCAAACCGGTTGCCAATCCAGCCGCCAAACCCGCTGCCAAGGTCACGGCCGAAGCCCCCGCAAAGGCCGAGGCAAAGCCCGCGAAGGGCGTTGCCGCCAAGACCTTGCCGGCCAAGTCCGAAAAGCCGGCTAAGGCTGCCAAAGGCAAGGTTGAAGCCAAGAAACCCGATGAGCCTGACCTGGGCGACGTCGAGGCCGACTTCATTGAACCTGAGGCCGAAGTCGAAGCGGTTGTCGAAGAAGGCGTGGTCGAGAAGGTCAAGCCGCTGCGCATGAAGGTTTCGCGGGCCAAGGAACGCGCGCTGATGCGCGAGTTCGGGCTCGACGAAACCACGCTGTCTGAAGAAGAAGTCGCCAAGCGCCGCCTCGAGCTGAAGACGCTCATCAAGATGGGCAAGACGCGCGGCTTTCTGACCCACCAGGAAATCAACGACCACTTGCCTGAAAAGCTGGTGGACAACGAAATCCTCGAGGCCATCGTCTCGATGCTCAACGACATGGGCATCGCGGTTTATGAGCAGGCGCCCGACGCGGCCACGCTGCTGATCGCCGGCGGCACCACCAGCACCGCCACCGAAGAAGAAGCCGAAGAAGCCGCCGAAGCCGCCTTGTCCACCGTGGACAGCGAGTTCGGCCGCACCACCGACCCGGTGCGCATGTACATGCGCGAGATGGGCAGCGTTGAGCTGCTCACCCGCGAAGGCGAAATCGAGATCGCCAAGCGCATCGAAGGCGGCCTGCAATCGATGATGCAGGCCATCAGCGCCTCGCCCAAGACCATTGCCGAAATCCTGTCGATGGCCGACCGCATCGGTGGCGGCCAGATGCAGATTTCTGAAGCGGTGGACGGATTCGTCTCCACCAACGAGGCCGACGACTACGTGGCCGAGGAAGACTTCGACGAGTTCGACGAAGAAGACGACGACGATGGCCAGGGCGGCAGCAAGGCCCTGACGAAGAAGCTTGAAGAGCTCAAGAGCCAGGCTCTGGAGCGCTTTTTGCTGGTGCGCACGCACTTCGACAAGATGCGCAAGGCCTATGAGAAGGACGGCTACAACTCGCCGGCTTACGCCAAGTGCCAGCTTCAGCTGACCGAAGACCTGATGACCATCCGCTTCACGGTCAAGACCATCGAGCGGCTGTGCGACGTGCTGCGCTCGCAGGTGGATGACGTGCGCCGCTTCGAACGCGAGATCCGCAAGATCGTGGTCGACCGCTGCGGCATGTCGCAAGACCACTTCGTCAAGACCTTCCCGTCCAACATCCTGAACCTGGCCTGGGCCGAGAAGGAAATCGCGGCCAACAAGGCCTACAGCGCCATCATGGGCCGCAACCTGCCGGCCATCCAGGAACTCCAGCAGAAGCTGATCGACCTGCAGAACCACGCCGTGGTGCCGCTCGATGACCTGAAGGAAATCAACCGCAAGATGAATGCGGGCGAGAAGAGCAGCCGCGACGCCAAGAAAGAGATGATCGAGGCCAATCTGCGCCTGGTGATCTCGATCGCCAAGAAGTACACCAACCGCGGCCTGCAGTTCCTGGACCTGATCCAGGAGGGCAACATCGGCCTGATGAAGGCGGTGGACAAGTTCGAATACCGGCGCGGCTACAAGTTCTCGACCTATGCCACCTGGTGGATCCGG
>JANOAQ010000496.1:0-6501 GCA_031411195.1 Burkholderiaceae bacterium
ATCGGCCCACGCCGTGATGGCGGCAGGCTGCATCAGCAGCGCACCGCAGGCGCCCAGGCCGCCGGCACGCATCACCGCAATCGACAGCGCCGGCGGGCAGGCGCCGGCCATGGGTGCCAGCAGCACCGGGTGGCGCAGGCCGTGGCGCTGGCAAAAGTGGGCGGCGCGTTGGGCGGCGGTGGGCTGGGCGGGCGCGGTCATGGGTGGCACGGTGGGCGGTGAGCGGGTGTGGGGTGAGCAGGGGTGGGGTGTGCGGGCCTGGGGGGTGCAGGCCTGGGGTGTGCAGGAATACCAGCGTGGATGTCGGGCTCAGCGTGCCAGCGCCTGGGCTTGCGCGGCGCAGTTGTCGGGCGACTTCAAGCCCTGGGCGCGGGCGGCGGCTATCTCCGCTTTGGCCAGCGCCGCCTGGGCGGTGAAGGTGGTATCGGCATGCAGGCGGGCCACTGCGGCAGCACCCACCTGGCGGCCGCTGTCCACATCGCTTTGCCAGTGGTAACCGCACACCATGCGGCTTTGGCCGAAGGCGTGGCCGCGCTGCAGCACCGCATCGGCGCGCTCGGGTGCCAGCTCGGCCAGGATCAGCGCCCAGGCCCAGCCCAGGGCGGCGTGGCCCGAGGGGTAGCTGCCGTCCTTGGCCAGCGAGGCTTCATCGGCCGCATGGCAGGTGGTCTCTTTCTCGGCCACGAAGGGACGGGTGCGCTTGTACGTGTCTTTGGCCGCGTAGGTGGCCAGGCCAGCGTCCACCAGGCTGCGGCGCAGCAGCATGTTGAGGTGGGGCGTGGCCTCGGGCGAGACGGGCATGTCGAGCGCACACGAAAAGGTGTTGGCCGCCTGGGGCCACTTCAGGTTGGCATCGCTGTCGGCCAGTTGCCAGCGCGCCGTGTTGCGCAGCGCGCGGGTGGCGCGGTGGGTGGCCAGGTCGGCCAACTGCTGGGCCGAGCCTTCAGCCGGTGGCGAGCTCAGCAGGGCCAGGCTATTGGGCAGTTGCTTGCGGTCGAGGTAGCCCTTGAGGTAGCCCGAGCCGGCACGCAACTCGCCCACCACCTCGGGTGATGTGGACGGAACGGGCGCGGCCGGCGGCGGTGTCTGGCAGCCCGACAAGAGAGCCGACAAGGCCAGCGTGGACAACAGGGCGGTGCAGGTGGGGTTCAGGCGCAAGGGGTGTCTCCGTAGATGCATGCCAATCAGTGAGCGCCCCCTCGGGGGGGGCAGGCGCGAAGCGACGTGGGGGCGGAGGTCAGACCCCCAGAAAACCCGCCAGCGCCGGGTCGTCGGCCACCGCATGGGCCTCACCGGCCAGCACCACCTGGCCTTTTTGCAGAACCAGGGCGCGGTCGGCGCGGGCCAGCACCTTGCGGTAGTCGCGATCGACGATGAGGGTGGCGATGCCGCTGTGGCGGATTTCGGCGATCACGCGCCAGATCTCGGCCACGATCAGCGGGGCCAGGCCTTCGGTGGCTTCGTCCAGGACGATGAGCTCGGGGTGGGTCATCAGCGCCCGGCCGATGGACAGCATCTGCTGCTCGCCGCCCGACAACTGCGCGCCCAGGTTGCCCAGCCGCTCGGCCAGGCGCGGAAAGGTGGCCAGCACCTTGTCGTAGCTCCAGTCGTTGCGGCCATCGCGCCCGGGGCGGGCGGCCATCACCAGGTTCTCGCGCACGCTCAAGTTGGGGAACACGCCCCGCCCCTCGGGCACATAGGCCACGCCCAGGCGCGCCACCTCGTGCGGCCGGGCGCGGCTGCAGTCCTGGCCGAAGAAGTGGATGCGGCCCTCGCGCTGCGTCACATGGCCCAGCAGGGTGCGGATGAGCGTGCTCTTGCCCATGCCGTTGCGGCCCAGCAGGCCCACGGTTTCGCCCCGGTTGATCTGCAGGCCCACGCCGTGCAGCACGTGGCTGCTGCCGTACCAGGCGTGGATGTCTCTGGCCTCAAGAATCGGATCGGCCATGGTCAGTGGCCCCCCAGGTAAGCGGCCTGCACTTCGGGGCTGTTGCGCACGAAGTCGGGGTTGCCGCTGGCGATCACGCTGCCGTTCACCATCACCGTGATGGTGTCGGCGATGCGGAAGACGGCGTCCATGTCGTGCTCGACCAGCAAGAGGGCATGGCCGGTCTTCAGTTCATCCAGCAGGGCGAGCATGCGTTCGGTTTCTTCGGCACCCATGCCTGCCAGCGGTTCATCGAGCAGCAGCACCTGGGGTGCGGTGGCCAGGCACATGGCAATTTCGAGCTGGCGCTTCTGGCCGTGCGACAGCAGGCCGGCGGCGCGCTCCAGTACATCGTCCAGGCCTGCGCGTGCGGCGGCGGCGCGCGCGGCGTCATTGCTGGCAATGCAGGCGCTGGCCGGTTGCCACCAGTGCCAGGGCTTTTGCGTGGCGGCCTGGGCGGCCAGGCGGCAGTTTTCGAGCACGCTGAAGCCGGGGTAGATGGTGTTGCGCTGGTAGCTGCGGCCCAGGCCGGCGCGGGCCCGCCTGGGCTGCGACCAGATGGTGACATCCTGGCCCAGCAGCTGCACGCTGCCGCTGGACGGCGCAATCTCGCCCGACAGGATGTTGATCAAGGTGCTCTTGCCTGCGCCGTTGGTGCCGATGACGGCATGCACCTCGCCGCGCTTCAGCGCGATCGACACGCCGTTGACGGCCACCAGCCCACCCCAGCGGCGGGTGATGGCGTTGCACTGCAGCAGCACTTGGGCATCGACGCTCATGGTGCCTCCCCGCGCACGGCACCGGGCCGGCCCACCAGCCGCTGGCGCCACTGCGCCGGCAGGCCCACCAGGCCGCGCGGCAGCAAGGCCACGCTGGCGATGATGCTCAGGCCCAGGCCCAGCGTCCAGTGCTTGGCGAAGGCGCCGAAGATGGCCTCGGAGCGGAAAAACTCCTGCAGCAGCGCAAAGGCAAAGGCGCCGATCAACGCACCGCGCAGATGGCCCAGGCCGCCCAGGATGATCATGATCAGCACCGCGCCCGACAGGTGCCAGCTCATCAGCTCGGGGTTGACGAAGCCGTCTTTCACCGCAAACAGGAAGCCCGCCAGCCCGGCGATGCCGCCCGACACCACGAAGGCTGCAAGCTTGTAGGGGTAGGTTGAAAAGCCGGTGGCGCGCATGCGCTGCTCGTTGGCCTTGATGCCAGCCAGTGCCCGACCAAAGCGGCTGCGCAGCAGCACCGCCAGAAAGCCGAACACGGCCACCAGGCAGGCCAGGGTGAAGTAGTAGATGCCGCCGGCCTTGTCCAGATCGACCAGCGTGGCCCCGCCGATGGCCAGCACCGGCTTGGCGGTGAGGTAGATGCCATCGGTGCCACCGCCCAGGGGCGTGTCGTGCACGATGTAGTAGGCCATCTGCGCGAACGCCAGCGTGACCATGATGAAGTACACGCCCTGGGTGCGCAGCGACAGCGCGCCCATGAACAGCGCATACAGCGCCGCAGCCGCCACGCAGGCCGGAAGCAGCCACCAAAGCGATGCGGGCTCGGGTCCGGGCGACAGCAGCAAGGCGGCATAGGCGCCGATGCCGAAGAAGGCGGCCTGGCCGAAGCACACCAGGCCGGTGGCGCCCACCAGCAGCTCCAGGCTGAGCGCGAAGATGGCGTAGACCATGATCTTGGTGACCAGGTCGAGCCCGTAGTTGCCGGCGGCCAGCGGGTAGGCCGCCAAGCCGCCCAGGGCCAGCAGCACGAACAGGGCCTTGCTGTCGAAAGTCTTCATGCGGCAAACAGGCCCTTGGGCTTCCACAACAGGATCAGCGCCATCAGCACATAGACCAGCACGCCCGCGGCCTGCGGAAACACAACCTTGCCGAAGGTATCGACCACGCCGATCAGCAGCGACGCCAGCAGTGCCCCGCGGATCGAGCCGATGCCGCCGATCACCACCACCACGAAGCAGATGATCAGCACCTGCCCGCCCATGCCCGGGTAGACCGAGGACACCGGCGCGGCCACCATGCCGGCCAGCACCGCCACCGCCACGCCGGCGGCAAACACCACGCGGTAGAGGAACTTGATGTCCACGCCCAGGCTCTGCACCATCTCGCGGTTGCTGCTGCCGGCGCGGATCATCATGCCCAGCCGCGTTCGGCTGAAGACGAACCACATGCCCAGCGCCAGCGCCAGGCACACGCCCGAGACGAACAGCCGATACACCGGGTAGGTCATCAACTCGCCCAGCGGCAAGGTGCCGGCCAGGCTGGGCGGCGGCGCCACGCCATGCACGTCGTCGCCCACCAGGAGGCTGCGCAGTTCTTCGAACACCAGGATCAAGCCGTAGGTCATCAGCACCTGCTGCAGGTGCTCACGCTCGTACAGGAAGCTGAAAAACGCCCATTCGAGCCCATAGCCGAACAGCACCGCCAGCACCACTCCCACCGCCAGCGTGGCAAAAAAGCCGCCACCAAACGTGCTGCCCACCACCGGCGCCAGGGCATAAGCCATGTAGGCGCCGATCATGTAGAAGCTGCCATGCGCCAGGTTGATGACGCCCATGATCCCGAAGATCAGCGTCAGCCCCGAGGCCACCAAAAACAGCAGCAGCCCGTACTGCAGCGAGTTCAGGCACTGGATGAGGAAGGTGGCAAGGTCCATGGCGCAGGCAGGCGAGGCGTCACATCTTGCAGCCGCGTGCGGGATCAGTCAGCGATTTGCTGGCCACGCCAACGACCTTGTTCTCCTTGCCCACCACCTGGCGCAGGTAGATGTCTTGCACCGGGTTGTGCGCCTTGCTGACCGAGAAGGGGCCACGCGGGCTGTCGATCTTGGCCTTCTCGATGGCGGTGGCGATGTCGGCCTTCTTGCTGGTGTCGCCCTTGGTGGCGGTCAGGCCGATGCCCAGCATCTGGGCGGCGTCGTAGCCCTGCACGGCGTACACGTCGGGCTGCAGCTTGTAGGCCTTGGCATAGGCCAGGCGGAAGCTGGCGTCGCGCGGGTGCGTCAGGCTGTCACCGTAGTGCAGCGTGGTGAACAAGCCTTCGGCCGAGGTGCCCTGCGCTTCGAGCGTTCCGTCGGTCAGGAAGCCGGCGCCGTACAGCGGGATGTTCTTCTTGAGGCCCGCCGCGTCGTAGTCCTTGACGAACTTGACCGCGCCGCCACCGGCAAAGAAGGTGTAGACCGCGTCGGGCTTGGCCGCGGCGATCTCGGTCAGCAGGGCCTGAAACTCCACGCCGGGGAAGGGCAGGCTCAGCTCCTTGACCACGCTGCCACCGCCCTTTTCAAACGCCTCCTTGAAGCCCTTGACCGACTCATCGCCGGCGGCGTACTTCCAGGTGATGGTGACCACCTTCTTGTGGCCCTTCTTGGCCATCACCTCGCCCATGGCGTAACCCGGCTGCCAGTTGCTGAAGCTGGAGCGAAAGATGTTGGGTGCGCACATCGCGCCGGTCACCGCGTCGGCGCCGGCATTGGGCACGATCAGCAGGGTGCCGGTGTCCTTGGCCACCTTGGCCATGGCCATGGCCACGCCCGAGTGCACGGTGCCGACCAGCACGTCGACGGTGTCGCGCTTGACCAGCTTGTTGACGTTGTCGGTGGCCTTGCTCGGGTCGCTCTCGTCGTCGACCTTGAAGAACTCGACCTCGCGCCCGCCCAGCTTGCCGCCTTGCTCGGCCACGTGCAGGCGAAAGCCGTTTTCGATGGCGTTGCCCAGGGCGGCAAAGGTGCCGGTGTAGGGCAGCATCAGGCCGACCTTGAGCTTGGGTGCGCCCTGGGTGTGGGCGGCAAAGGGCAGGGCCAGGGCGGCCAGGGCCACGGTGGTGGCGATCAGGGTGCGGCGGGGCAGGCTCATGCAGGGTCTCCGGTGTGTTGTTGGATGAAGGCGCAGGTGGCGCTGATCAGGGATTCGGGCTGGTCGCGGTGAGGCGAGTGGCCGCAGGCGGGCAGTTCAAGCAGGCGAGTGTCGGTCACCCGGCGGGCGATGCCGTGCACCTGTTCGAGCGTGCCGTACTCGTCGTCAATGCCTTGCACCGCCAGCAGCGGCCGCGCGATGGTGGCCAATTCTTCGGCAATCGTCCATTGGCGAAATGCTGGATGCAGCCAGATGTCGTTCCAGCCCCAGAACGCCGAATCGGGGTCGGCATGGTGGCGGGCCAGGCGGCCGCGCAGGTCGGTGTGCAGGTAGGCCTGGCGTGCCTGCGTGATGCTGGCCACCGACACGTCCTCAACCAGGATGTGCGGCGCCAGCACGATGGCGCCGGCCAGTTGGCGGGGCCGGTGCGCGGCGTACAGCAGCGCGATGGAGCCGCCGTCACTGTGGCCGAAGAGCCAGGGTGGCCGCGCCAGTGTGTCGATGCCCAGCGTCGCCAACAGGGCAGGCAGCACCTCGTCGGCCTGGCGGTGCATGAAGTCGGGCGCCCAGGCCTCGTCGGCCGCGCGGGGGGTGGATTGGCCGTAGCCCGGCCGGCTGTAGACCAGGCCCCGGCAATTTGCGGCTCGGCACAGGCGCTCGGGAAAGTCACGCCACATCGATACCGAGCCCAGGCCTTCATGCAGGAACACGATGAGCGGGCGCG
>JANOAQ010000497.1:0-2930 GCA_031411195.1 Burkholderiaceae bacterium
AGCAACTTGAGTGCCACGTCACGGTCCAGGCGCTCGTCGTGGGCGCGCCAGACCGTGGCCTGCGCCCCCCGACCCAGTTCAGCCAACAGTCGAAATCGACCCAGCACCTGCCCTGCTGCCCGTACCGGAACGGGGCCGTTCAGGCTCATGTCGTGGCCCCGTGGGGGTGGCTACCCGCGTCACGCAGCTTTGCGCCACTTTCGGATTCTTGGGCCTCGTCCTGTGGCGATTTGCCCTGCGCCGCCAATTGCACGTCACGCAAGGTGATGCCCAGAACGCGACCATAGCGCTGCACCACGCGCTGCAGGAAGGCGGCCCGGTGGTGCGCAGGCACGGCACGTGAGTCCACCACTTCATTGGCACAGCTGGCGGTCACCCGCAGCATGTCGCCATCGGCCTCGGTGTGATGTACCGGTGCGCTCAGCGGTATGCGGCGAATCATGTTCAGCACGTTGTCGTCCAGGCCCCAGTGGCGGCCCACGGCCGCGCCCAGCACATCGCTGTCCACGCCCAGAACGGCGAAGGAGGCGCCCTCCTCGCTCATGCCGGGATCTTCGGCGTCGCCATCGTGGGCCGGTGGCGCCGGCAGCATCAGGCGACGGATCTGGGCCGCCTCTTCAGGAAAGTGGTATTGCACGGCCAGCCGACCCAGGCTCTGCAGCATCGCCAGCAGGTAGACCACCTCGGGGTCGTAGCCGGCCGGTCGCAGCCATTGAGCCACCCGCCCGGCCAGTCGAACACGGTCCAGCAAGGCCGCCAGATCTGCGGCGTGGTCTTCGTTCAGCGGGCCGGGCCATGGCCTCAGCGACAGGGCAGCTCGGCGCACACCCTCCAGACCCAGCATGTCGATCGCTCGGCGGATCGTGAGAATGGCGCCGTTGCCGCCGCCCAAGGCACCACGCGTCTTGCTGCCGTTGACCATGCGCAGCAGTTCGAAGGCCAGGCCCACGTCCTGCATCACGATCTCGGCCAACTCGATGGAGCGCTCACGCTCCATCGCCATCAAGCGGGCTGCACGCGAGGCACCACCCGGCATGGCCGGCATCAAGCCGGCCGCGCGCATGCGGTCCAGCAACAACATGATGGGGCCGCCGCCCTGCTCGCCATCGGTGCGCAGCCAGCCGCTGAGGGCGCGCTCCAGCGTGCGTGCATTGCGGTAGCGCTGGCGTTCCTGGCGGTCGGTGGCACGGTTGACGATGGCGCGAAGCGGGTCAGGAATCAATTGCTGGCCCGACCAGGGCAGGCGCACGATCTCGCGGCCCAGCGGCGGCAAACGGTCGATCACCAAGCCGGTATCGGGCAAATCCAGCGCGGGTTCTCCAACCAGGGCATGGTGCATCACCAGCCCGAGGGCCAGCACATCACGCTCGGCCGCCCGGCGCTGTGCAGGCAGGCCGCCGGCTTCATCGACCAGCGCCACGCCCAGCCCCATCAACTGGCATACGCCGCCATCGTCGATCACCAGCATGCCTGCCTGGATGTCCTGGTGGACTGCGCCGGCCTCGTGCCCAAACGCAAGGCCCTGCGCTGCCCGCACGATCCAGGGCACCAGTTCGTTGGGTGCGATGCCTTTCTTGCCCATGCGTTCGGCCAAGGTGACCGCATTGCCACGGTCGTAGGCCATGTAGGGCCATCGGTCGTGCTCACCCACGTCCACCACCGGCGCCAGCCCGGGGTGATCAATGCGTGCGGTGCGCCGGGCCATGTCCAGCCAGTGCCGCAGGGCATCGGCACTGGCGGGTTGGCTGCGGGGCAATACCAGCATCAGCTCTTGCTGCGATCGGGGGTCCACCACCAGCCAAAGCATGGTGCGCACGCTCTTGCCGAGCAGGCGCAGCAACTGAAACTGCCCCAGGTGCCGAACGGCATTGGGCGCTGCAGGACGGGGAGGTGAAACAGCCATGCGGATGCTCTCAGGGTATGCCGCGATTGGACCCAAACTGCGTGCGGGCAAAGCAGCGAACAGCCCGGCCTAGTCCATCCTGTTTGCCGGTGCCGCCGGCCCATTGGTTCTGGGCCAGACAGCAACGGTGGGGCCTTTGTGCCAAAATCTGCCACGCCTTCATCGAGGGCTTTTTGCCTGCGGGCCCCAAGGAACAACGATGAGTAGTGACCTGATCAAGCACACCTCCGACGCCACCTTCGAGGCCGACGTGCTTCAGTCGGATGTCCCGGTGCTGGTGGACTACTGGGCCGAATGGTGCGGCCCCTGCAAGATGATTGCGCCCATCCTGGACGAAACCGCCAAGGAATTGGGCTCGCGCCTGCAGATCGCCAAGATGAACGTCGACGAGAACCGTGAAGTGCCCGCAAAGTTCGGCATCCGCGGCATTCCCACGCTGATGATTTTCAAGGGCGGCCAGCTTGCAGCGACCAAGGTCGGCGCACTGTCCAAGGCCCAATTGACGGCTTTCATCGAGCCGCATCTATAATCTGCACATTGCAACGGCTGGCAGCGCAAGTTCGCACGCCAGAAATCGCGCCAAAAGCGCGCCACCGTCGCCCAGAGTTCAAGCCACCTTGCCTGCGGGTTGTTGCCCACCCCAGCGCAAGGTCTCGGCCACCTTCCCACTGCCTTTGATACCGTCTTGGCCTACCGGTCAGATGGCATGGCGGTGGGTGCCCGCCCAGGCAGGCAGGCAATGGAGATGGCTCCTGCAGGTCAGTCCGCTTTGCGGCGGCTGACCGACTTCCGGTTTCGTGTCCCTGGCCCGGCGCGCTTCCCCACACCTCACGGTGATTCCCCAAATGCATCTTTCAGAACTGAAGGCGCTTCACGTCTCCGCACTCATCACGATGGGCGAGGCCTTGGAAATCGAAAACGTCGCCCGCCTGCGCAAGCAGGAACTGATGTTCGCGATCATGAAGAAGCGCGCCAAGGCCGGCGAACAGGTGTTCGGCGACGGCGTGCTCGAGGTGCTGCCCGACGG
>JANOAQ010000498.1:0-5179 GCA_031411195.1 Burkholderiaceae bacterium
CGGCGGGTCTTTCCAGATGCTGGACAACATCGGGTCGAGCGTGAAGCTGACGAACAGGCTGACCATCACCGCCACCACCACGACGATGCCGAAGGGGTGGAAGAACTTGCCGATGATGCCGCCCATGAAGGCCACCGGCACGAACACCGCGCAGATGGCGAAGGTAGTGGCCATCACCGCCAGGCCGATTTCTTCGGTGCCTTCGCGGGCGGCGGTGTGGTGGTCCTTGCCCATGTGCACGTGGCGCACGATGTTCTCGCGCACCACGATGGCATCGTCGATCAGCAGGCCGATGCACAGGCTCAGCGCCATCATGGTCATGAAGTTCAGCGTGAAACCGAAGGCATACACCGCGATGAAGCTGCTGATCACTGCAATCGGCAAGGTCAGGCCGGTGATGATGGTCGAGCGCCAGCTGTGCAGGAACAGGAACACGATGACGATGGTCAGCAACGCGCCTTCGATCAGCGTGTGGCGCAGGCCGTCCAGCGAGCCCTTGACCCAATCGCTGCTGGCGTAGATCAAGCGCAGCTCCACATCGGGCGGCAGCGTCTTGCGCAGCTCTTCCATCGCCTTCTTGACCGCATCGCCGGCGGTCACGATGTTGGCATCCTGCTGCTTGTAGATGTTGAAGTTGATGGCACGCTGGCCGTTGATGCGGGCGGTGGAGTCGGCTTCTTTCTCGCGCTCGACCAATTGGCCCAGGTCGCCCAGGGTCAGCGCCAGGCCGTTGCGGCGGGCCACCACCAGTTGCTCGAACTGCTTGGGCTCGCGCACCCGGCCTTCGACCCGCAGCAACGAGTCTTGCACCGGGTCGCTGAGCAGGCCCACCGGTTGGTCGGCATTGGCCTCGCGCAGCGCCGTCGATATCTCGGCTGGCGTCACGTTGTAGGCGCGCAGGCGGGCCGGGTCCAGGTCGATGCGCACCTCGCGCACGGTCAGGCCGCTGATCTCGACGCGGGCCACGCCTTCCACCCGCTGCAGGCGCTTACCCACCACCTCGTCGCCCAGGATGGACAGCTCGCGCGGGCTTCTGTTGGCCGACAGCAGGGCCAGGTTGACCACCGGCTGGGCGTTGTCGTTGTTCCAGCGCGCGATGGTGGGCGCCTTCACATCCTTGGGAAAGCCGGCCTGCACCGAAGACACCCGGTCACGGATCTCCTGCATCGCCTTGCCCATGTCGGCATCGAGCGCGAACTCCATGTTCATCGAGCCCAGGCCTTCACTGCTGCGCGAGCTGATGCGCTTGACACCGGCGATGCTGTTGACGGCTTCTTCCAGCGGCTTCATCAGCTCGCGCTCTACCGCCTCGGGTGATGCACCGGGGTAGCGCACTTCCATCCAGGCGCCGGGAAAGCTGATGTCGGGCATCTGTTCCACGCCCAGCTTGGCGTAGGAGAAAAGGCCCAGCACACACAGCGCCACCATCACCATGACGGCGAAGACGGGGTTGGTGATCGAAACGCGGGTGATCCACATGGTGTTGTGCCCTGGTTGAATGCGGTGGATCGATCAGCGCAGCGTGCCGCCGCCGCTGGCGGCGGCCGACGCCACCGGCGGCACCTTGGCGGCCACCACCGAAGCGGGCGCGCCCTCTCGCAGGTTGTCGAACTTGGCGGCCAGCACCTGGGCCGTGGCGGGCAGGCCGTCGAGCACTTCCACCCGGCCGCCGGCCTCGTCGCGCCGGCCCAGGGTGACGGCGCGGCGCGCCAGCTTGCCCTGCTCGATCACCCACACATGGGCCTGGCCAGCCGTACTGCCGACCGCAGCCACGGGCAGCAGCATGCGTTCACGCTCGTCGGCCAGGTGCACCCGGCCAATGCCGTACTGGCCGGCGCGCAGGCGTTCCCTGGCATTGGCCAGGTTGACCGTGACCCCGATGGAGCGCGTGCCCGCCTCGGCCGCCGGTGCAATGCGCGCCAACTGGCCGGTGATGGCGTCGTCCACACCTTCCACCTTCACTTGGACCGCCATGCCCGGCTGCAGGCGACCCACCTCATGGGTCCCCACGCTGGCGGCCAGCTCCAGGGTACGCAGGTCCACCACCGTCAGCACCTGCTGCTCCATGGCCACCTTCTCGCCAGGCAACACATGGCGCTTGGCCACGATGCCGGCGATCGGCGCCACCAGCGTGGCATCGCGCTGGCCCACACGGGTGGTGTCCAGCGAAGCCTGCGCTGCCTGCAGCGCGGCGCGGGCGGTGTCCACCTGCGCCCGCGAGGTGTCCAGTGCGATGGGCGAGATGAAATTCTGCGCGGCCAGGCGTTCATTGCTGGCATGGCTGCGCTCGGCCTGGGCGAAGCTGGCGCGGGCCGATTCGAGCTGGGCATTGCGCTCGGCGATGCGGCTGCCCAGCTCGGCCATGTCGATGCGGCCGATGGCCTGGCCGGCCGAGACGCGTGCGCCTTCAGCCACGTTCAGGCTCAGCAGCGTGCCCGAGGCCTTGGCGCGCACCACCACCGTGTTGGGCGCCACCAGTGGGCCCGAGAACTCGATGGTCTGCGGCAGGGTGGCGCGGGTGGGGCGAACCACCTCGTTGCCCAGAAACTCCAGCGGCACGGCCGAGGCGGCATCACCGGGCTTGTCGGCAGCCTTGGCCTGGGCCTGGCCCGGTGCACCGGTGCCACGCTGCTTCATCCAGAACGCTCCGCCGCCGCCGGCCGCCACCAAGACCACCACCAAACCTGCCAGCCAAACCTTGCGCATGTCGCGTCCCTCGTGTGTGTGTTTGCCCTCGTGGAGCGGTGGCGAGTGTAGGAGCGCCTTGAGCGATCTCAATCCCCCAGACGATGAAGCGACGGGCTGCGGTGACGAACTGCAAACCCACCGGGTCGAGCCGCAGATTCAGGCGCCCGGCTGCAGATCGGCACGACGGGCCGCCCAGGCGCAGGCCAGGCCGGCCAAGGCCGCCAGTGCGGCCGCCCAGTACAGGCCGGCAAAGCCGCCGTGGCCGATCAACCAGCCGCCGCCCACCCCGCCCACCAGGCCCGACAGGCCGTAACCCAGGGCCGAGTACAAGGCCTGGCCACGACCGCGCAGCCGACCCGGAAAGTAACGCCCCACCAGGCCGATGCAACCGGCATGGTGGCCGGCAAAGGTGATGGCATGCGTCAACTGGGCCAGCACCAGCAACCAGGGCAGCGGTCCCGCCCAGGCCATGGTGGCAAAGCGAAGCACCGAGACGCCAGCGGCCAGCAGCAACCAGCCATGCGGGTTGAGGCGTGGGGCCCAGCGGCCGTGGGTCATGAAAAACACGATCTCGGCCGCCACCGACACCGCCCACAGTGCGCCCACCGCCTGCTTGCCGTAGCCCAATGCGTCCAGGTGCAGCGAAAAAAACGCATACAGGCTGGTGTGGGCCAGTACGGTGAAGAAGACCGAGGCGAAAAACCAGCGCACCGCCGGCTGGCGCAGCAGGGGCCAAACCGGCGGGGCCGGTTCGCCGTCGTGCCGCTCCTCATGCCCGGTGGGCAGGCGCCAGGCAGCCAGCACCAGGATGGCGTTCATCAGAACCACCGCCATTGGAAATGCGCCAATGCCCAGCGGCTGCAGCAACGCACCGGCCACCACCACCGCCAGGATGAAGCCGATCGATCCCCACATCCGGACCCGGCCATAGCGGGCAGTGTCCAGACCCTGGTCACTGGTCAGCAACTGGGCCAGCGCCGATTCAGCCAGCGGCACCACCCCACCGTTGGCGATGAAGAGCACAGCCACCAGGGCCGGGATCACTGCCGACAGCAACAGCGCGGCATCCAGTACCGGCCACAGCGCATCGGCCTGGCCCAGTGTGAAGCGCGGCGCCGCAGCCAGCCCCAGCGCGGCCACCAGCGCACCGGCGGCGGCCAGGCGGATCAGCGCCACCCGACGACCGGAGTGGTCGGCCGCCCAGCTCCAGGCGTAGGGCGCCAACAGGCGCGTCCAGGCCTGCAGTGACGAGATCGCGCCGATGGCCAGGGTCGTCATGCCCAGCGACTTGAGCCACAGCGGCGAGTAAGGGTTGAACAGGCCGACCGTGGCGAAATAGGCGCACCACAGAACCGCAAAGGCGCGCAGCGGCCGCTCGGCCGGGCGCGTCATCTGCCGGGCGGGGCCTGCGCCGCCAATGGCGGGATCGGCAAGGCCACGTCGCCGCACTGCGCCCGGTGCAGCAGGGCATGGTCCATCAGTACCAGGGCCAGCAGGCTTTCGGCAATGGGCGTGGCGCGGATGCCTACGCAGGGGTCGTGGCGACCGAAGGTTTCGACCTGGGTGGCCGCACCGGCGCGGTCGATGCTGGCCTTGGGCGTACGGATCGAGCTGGTGGGCTTGATGGCCATGCGTACCACCAGATCCTGCCCGGTGCTGATGCCGCCCAGTACGCCGCCGCCGTGGTTGCTGGCAAAACCGGCCGGGGTGAGTTCATCGCCATGGTGGCTGCCGCGCTGGGCCACCACCCCGAAGCCGTCGCCGATCTCGACGCCCTTGACCGCGTTCAGGCCCATCATCGCGTAGGCGATGTCGGCGTCGAGCCGGTCGTAAAGCGGCTCGCCCAGGCCCACCGGCACGCCATGGGCGCGCACCTCGATGCGCGCGCCGCAGCTGTCGCCCGCGTGGCGCAGGGCGTCCATGTAGGCCTCCAGCCGAGGCACGATGCCGGCATTGGGCGCGTAGAACGGGTTCAGCGGGATCTGGGCCGCGTCTTCAAACGGGATCTCGATTTCGCCCAGCTGGCTCATCCAGCCGCTGAAGGTGATGCCGTGCTGCTGCAGCAGCCACTTGCGCGCCACCGCACCGGCCGCCACCGTGGGCGCGGTCAGGCGGGCCGATGAACGGCCACCCCCGCGCGGATCACGCAGGCCGTACTTGCGCCAGTAGGTGTAGTCGGCATGGCCGGGGCGGAAGGTGTCCAGGAGGTTGCCGTAGTCCTTGCTGCGCTGGTCGGTGTTCTTGATCAGCAGGCAGATCGGCGTGCCGGTGGTCAAGCCTTGGTAGACACCCGACAGGATTTCCACCTGGTCGGCCTCGTTGCGCTGGGTGACGTGGCGGCTGGTGCCGGGGCGGCGGCGGTCCAGCTCGGGCTGGATGTCGGCCTCGCTGAGCGGCATGCCCGGCGGGCAGCCGTCGATGACGCAGCCGATGGCCGGACCGTGGCTTTCGCCGAAATTGGTGACGCGAAAGAGTTCGCCGAAGGTGCTGC
>JANOAQ010000499.1:0-10158 GCA_031411195.1 Burkholderiaceae bacterium
GGAAGCCGTGGCCCGGCGCCAGCCATTCCAGCTCGATACCCAGCAGCTTGCGCAGCGATGCCAGGTAAGTGGCCATGTCGCCGTCGGGCGGATTGATGACCACCGTGCTGCCCTGCATCAGGTGGTCGCCGGTGAACAGCAGTTTCTCTTCTTCGAGGTAGAAGCACAGGTGGTTGCTGGCATGACCGGGCGTGTGTACGGCGCGCAGGGTGACAGGCTGCTCGGCGGTGCCCAGGGTCAGCACATCACCGTCGCTCATCACATGGGTGGGCTGGAAGGTGCCGTCCTGCCACTCAGGATGGTCGGCCACGCGGCCGAAGGTGGGTGCGCCGCTGGCGGTAGCAATCGCCGCCGCCGCTGGTGAATGGTCTTTGTGGGTGTGCGTGCACAGGACGCGGGTGATGCGACCGGGCGCGGCGGCCAGCAGCGCCTTCACATGGGCTGCGTCGTCGGGGCCGGGGTCGATCAGAGCCCAGCTGTCGCTGCCGGGTGCGCCCACGAAGTAGGCGTTGGTGCCTGGGCCGGTCATCATGCTGCCGTTGTCGGCGGTCACGCGCAGCACCCTCGGGCTCAGCCAAACGGCGGTGCCGGGGGTCAGCTCGGTGCTGGCGGTGCCCAGGCCGTCGGGGTCGAGCCGGCCCAGTTCGGCAAAGGCCCAATCGCCACGGTTCAGCGGCCTGCGGCCCTTGGCTGAAACACCGATGCGTGGCCGGTTCAGCGGCACAGTGGCTTGCGCGCGTGCCCAGGCCACGGCGTCGGCTGCCTTGCTGAAGGTGGCGATGTGCTTGAGCGTGATCTCGGTGACATTCATCAGCCGCAGGCCGTTGTTGCTGTCCAGCACCTCGGCCGGGGTCATCCACAGCAGGTCCACCGTTTCGGTGGCGTCGGCCACGGCGGTTTGGCCCGCCGGCGCTTCGGTGATGAAGAAGCGGGTATCGAAGATCTTGGGCAGGCCCTTGGGCGTGATCCAGTGGCTGTAATAGGCCAGCTGGTCGGTGGCCAGGCGCACGCCGAACTGCGTGCAGACCTCGGCCATGCCGGTCTGATTGGCGTGCAGGGCGCGGCGCAGGGCCACCAACGCGTCGGCGGGCAGGGCATTCAGGTCGACGGTATGGCCGCTGGCATCGGTGGCGAACAGCAGGCCGGCTTCTTCAAAACACTCACGCACGGCGGCCACCCAGTAATGCAGGCCGTCTGCTGCCAGACCCAGGCGGGCGCTGGCGGCGGCGTCGTCCAGGCCGTTGCAGCGCTCATAGTGGCCGCGGTCGCTGGCATCGAGCAGACCACCGGGGAAGACCGTGGCGCCGCTGTTCTGGTCGCCGGGCCGCTCGGCGCGGCGGATCATCAGCACTTCCATGCCGCGCGGGCTGTCGCGCAGCACGATCAGCGAAGCGGCGGCACGCGACTTGGGCGGCTCCTTGGGGGCCGGCAGATCGAGGTAGGGACGGTTTTCTGTGCTCATAGGGGCCCTTGGACTATTTGGTGCGCATCGGCCACAGCAGGCCTGGGTCAGCAGACGCCGAGGAACCGGCTTGGCCGGCCCGCTGGCGGCGCCCCCTTGGGGGCAGCGCCGCAGGCGCTTCGGGGGGGTGGTGAACTAACCACCGACGGCCACGCCGGCCGTGCGCAGCGCCGCGATCTCGTCGGCGCTGAAACCGGCTTCGGCCAGCACCGCGTCGGTGTGGGTGCCGGCGGCCACCGGAGCGCTGGGTTTTTCGGGCTGGCTTCGGCTGAAGCGCGGCGCGGGTGCCGGCTGCACCACCCCGTTCAGGTCGATGTAGGCCTGGCGGGCCTGGGCATGCGGGTGCTGGGCCACTTCATCGAGGCGCAGCACCGGTGCAAAGCACACATCGGTGCCATCGAGCAGGGCGCTCCACTCGTCGCGGGTCTTGGCGCCGATCAGCCGCACCATGTCGGCACGCATCTGCGGCCAGCAGGTCTTGTCGTGCTGGCGTTTGACGTAGGACGCATCGAGCCCCACGCGCTGCACCATCTCGGCGAAGAACTTGGGTTCGAGCGAGCCGATGGACACCCACTGGCCATCCGACGTGGCGTAGGTGTCGTAGAAGGGTGTGCCGCCGTCCAGGATGTTGGCGGCGCGCTCCTTTGGGTTCCAGGCGCCGCTGGCCACCATGCCGAAGAAGATGCTCATCAGGCTGGATGCGCCGTCCACCATGGCCGCATCGACCACCTGGCCCTTGCCGGAACGGCTGCGCTCAAAGATGGCGGCCATCACGCCAAAGGCCAGGTAGAGCGCACCGCCGCCGTAGTCGCCCACCAGGTTGAGCGGGGGGATGGGCTTGTCGGTGCCGGTCTTGCCGCCGCCGATGGCATGCAGCGCACCGGTCAGGGCGATGTAGTTCAGGTCATGCCCGGCGGCCTGCGACAGCGGGCCGGTCTGGCCGAAGCCCGTCATGCGGCCGTACACGAGCCCGGGGTTGCGGGCGTGACAAGCCTCGGGCCCCAGGCCCAGGCGCTCGGCCACACCAGGGCGAAAGCCCTCGATCAGCACGTCGGCGCGGTCGATCAGGCGCAGCGCGGCGTCGCGGCCGGCAGCTTGCTTGATGTCCAGCGCGACCGATTGGCGGTTGCGGCCGGTGATTTCGAAACGAGTCTTGGTGGGCACGCCCAGGCCGCTGGGCTCGGTGCGGTCGATGCGGATGACCTCGGCCCCCAGGTCAGCCAGCAACATGCAGCACAGCGGGCCGGGGCCGATGCTGGCCAGTTCAACAACGCGCAATCCGGACAAGGGGCCCATGGGTCTGTCTCCAAGTGGTCTTTTGGTGGAACGAATCGGCAAAGTGTGCCGCAGCAGCCGGGCTGGCCGGTGTCATGCGGGGGACGGGCGAGGCTTCATCTGCCAGGCGGCCACCGCCGCAGCGGCGGTGACCAAAGCCATCAATACGAACACCTCGTGGAAGGCCCGCAGGTTGCCCGCTGCGCCCAGCGCCGCGTGGGCGTGCAGCCGGCCTTCGAGCACGATGCCCACGCCGTTGACGCCGATGGCCCCGCCCAGCTGGCGGACGAAGTTGGTGGTGCCGGCGCCGGCGGCGATGTGCGGGCCGTCCAGCGCGCGCATGGCCGACAGGCTCAGCGACGGGATGACGCAGCCCAGCCCGATGCGCCCCAGCACCGCCCACAACGTGACCCACGCCACCGCTGTGGCACTGCCCACGCCGGCCATCACCGCAAATGAGCTGGTCATCACCAGCAGGCCGATGGTGAGGGTGCGGTAAAGCGGCGCGCGGTCGGCCAGGCGACCCGCCAGCGGGATGGTGATGGCCAGTGCGAAGCCGGCGGGCATCAGCACCGAGCCCACCGCCGAAGGCTTCAGTTGCAGCGCTTCGAGCATGAACAGCGGCAGCAGGTAGGTGGAGCCGAACAGCCCCGCCCCGTAGATGCCGGCCACCAGGGCCGCGCGCCGATACACCGGGTTGGCAAACAGCACCAGGTGAAGCAGCGGTGCGCTTACCCGGCCCTGGCGGTGCAGGAAGGCGGCACCCAGGGCCATGGCCACCACCAACTGCGCCACGCCCCAAGCCGGCTGGCGGCCCTGCAGCGTGGCCAGGCCGTTGAGCAGGGCGCCCAGGGTGGCCGTCAGCAGCAAGAGGCTGAAGCGGTCGGGCGGCTGGGCGTGGCGGTCGACCGGTGCACCGCCTGGCGCGCAGTGCGGCAGGTAACGTTGAGCCAGCAGTGCCGCCACAACGCAGAAGGGCAGCACGAAGAAGAACACCGCGCGCCAGCCGAACCAGTCCACCAGCACCCCGCCCACGCTGGGTCCCAGCGCCGGCGCCAGCACCGTGCCGAAGCCGAACAGGCCCATCGCACGCCCTTGCTCATGGCGGGCGAAAGCGTGCATGATGATGACGCCCGGGATGGTCTGCAGCACGCCGGCGGCCAGGCCTTCGACCACGCGCATGCTCAAGACCAGCGCGATGTTCGGCGACAACCCGCCGGCCAGCCCGCCCAGCCCCAGCACCACCAGCAGCCAGCCGTAGCAGCGGCGGTAGCCCAGGCGCTGCAGCAGCCAGGGCGTGCACAGCATCGACACCGTCATCGCGCCCATGAAGCTGGTGGCCAGCCACTGCGCATCATGCTGACCCAGGCTGAATTGCCGGCTGATGGCCGGCACCGCCACGTTGACGGTGGTGGCCGCCATCAGCGCGGCCATGTTGCCGATCATCACCGTGAGCAGCACCCACCAGCGGTGGTGTTCGCCAAACCGCTCGCGCAGAGCGGCCAGTGAGTGGCGGCCTCGGGCTTGCGTATCGCGGGCGTCGGGCCTGTCGGGCGTGTCAGGCGGATCGGGCGGATCGGGCGCATTCGGCGACGCGGGCGCAACCGCCTTGAGCGGTGATGACGTGGGCGGGGTGTCGGACATGCCGCGCCAATTGTGCGCGTGCGCGCACCACGCGACGGGGCCCGGGGACTTGGCCCCCGGGTTGCAGTGCGGTCAGGTGCGGGTGGGCCGCACCACCGGCTCGCGCAACAGCCAGCCCAGCAAGCGCACAGGCAACCAGACCAGGGCCACCAGCGCGGTCAGCAGGCCACCAAAAACAGCACCCACCACCAGGAAAGGCAGCGACACCGCCCACACCACCGGCGCCAATACCAGAGCCACCAGGGCCAGGGGCCAGCTGATGACCAGCAAAATGCACCACAGCGTGAACCAGATCAATGCTTTCATGGGGAGTCCTTGTTCGGAATGCGAGTTCGGGTTGCGGGCCACAAAGCTGACCTGTGCTGCGCACGATAGGCAAGGCCGCCCGCACCCGCCAGCGGCATGCGACGGGCCGCAGTTTCTGCCGACAGGCGGACGGCCGGCATGCGCCGACCCGCACGCAGCGGCCGGCGGGTTTGTCTGGTCGGGGCGGTCAGGTTGCCGCCCCTACACTGATTGGGATGACAGCCCCGCCGGTGGCCGACGCGCCCGAAGAATCCCGCCAGGCCTGGGTGGTGGTCTGGGCCTGCTTCGTTTCGCTGGGCGTGATCTTCGGCGTCTCGTACTCGTTTGCGGCCTTCTTCGCCTCGCTGTCGGCCGAGTTCAATGCCCGCCGTGCCGATGTCTCGCTGGTGTTCGGCCTGTGCGGCCTGGTGTACTTTGCAGGGGGTGCCGCCGCCGGATTGTTGGCCGACCGCTATGGCCCGCGCCGGGTATGTGGCGTGGGCATGCTGGTGATCGCCGCCGGCCTGGCCGTCAGCAGCCTGGCCACCTCGATGCTGGCCGTCTACCTGGCCTATGGCGTGGGCATCGGCCTGGGCATTGCACTGGTCTACACGCCGTCCATTGCCTGCGTGCAACCCTGGTTCACGCGCCGACGTGGCTTGGCCGCCGGCATTGCCAGCGCGGGCATTGGCGCCGGCACCGTGGCGGTGCCACTGCTGGCCACCGCCTTGATTGCCAGCCTGCAATGGCGCAGTGCCATGCTGGTGCTGGCCGTGGCCGTGGTGCTGCTGGGCGGCGGCGCGGCGCTGATGCTGCAGCGCGCGCCATCGGCCACCGGCAGTGCAGGCCGCGCCGTGACCGGCCACAGCCTGCGCCAGGCCATGGCCACGCCGCAGTTCCGCTGGTTCTACCTGATGACGGTGCTGGCCAGCCCCGCCATGTTCGTGCCCTTCGCCCATGTGTCGGCCGCCGCGCGTGACCTGGGCGTGCCCGATGCGCAGGCGGTGGGCCTGGTGGGGCTGATCGGCATCGGCAGCCTCACCGGCCGCTTTGCCATCGGCGCGCTGGCCGACCGCGTCGGCCGGCCCCGCACGCTGGCGCTGGCCGTGGCGTCCATGGGCCTGTCCTACCTGGTGTGGATGGGCGCGGGGGGGTGGGCAGCCATGGCCGTTTTCTCGCTGTGGCTGGGCCTGAGCTACGGGGGCATCGTGTCCTTGATGCCGGCCCTGTGCATGGACTTGTTCGGCGCCCGGGCGGTGTCGGCCATCATCGGCACGCTCTACACCGGTGCCGCCGCTGGCAACCTGCTGGGCCCCTGGGTGGCCGGCGCGCTGTTCGACGCCACCGGCAACTATCGCGCCGTGATCTGGGGCTGCATCGGTTTTTGCGCGCTGGCCACGGCAGCGGCCTGGCGGCTGCTGGGCCCGCCCCCGGTCCGCGTCATGCCTGCCCCGCCATGAAGACCCTGTCCTGCGGCATCGTGATCATCAACGCCGCTTCCGAGCTGCTGCTGTGCCATGTCACTGGTGCCTGGCATTGGGACATCCCCAAGGGCAGCATGGAGCCCGGTGAGTTGCCGCTGCAGGCAGCCCTGCGCGAAACCCGCGAAGAGTGCGGCCTGGACTTTGCCGGCACCACCCTGGCCGACCTGGGCCGCATGGCCTACCGACCGCGCAAGGACCTGCACCTGTTTGCCGTGCTGGCCGAGCGCTTCGACACCGCCTTGTGCCGCTGCGACAGCCACTTCACCGACCCCTGGGGCCGGCACCGGCCCGAGATGGACGGCTTCGAGTGGACGCGCTTCGATCGCCTGCACCGCCGCTGTGCGCGCCACATGGGCGAGGTGTTGTGCCAGAAGCTTTCGCTGCCGACTCTGTTGGCACGTTTGCAGTCGGCCGGGGCGTTGCCCTGGCACCCGCCGCCCTAGACTGCCTGCGGGCCTTGCGGGCCTTGCGGGCGGAGCGGGCCCGGCCTGTTTGCAGAACCGTTCGACACAACACCAAGGACTTTCATGACCGTATCCCACGTCTCCACCAGCACACTGGCGGCCCAGATCGACGCCGCAGCACAAGCCGCCGAAGCGCAGGTCATTGCCTGGCGGCGCGACTTCCATGCCAACCCCGAGCTGGGCAACCGCGAATTCCGCACCGCCGCCGTCGTGGCCGAGCACCTGCGCGCCCTGGGTTTCGACGAAGTGCGCACCGGCGTGGCGCACACCGGCGTGGTGGGCCTGCTCAAGGGTGGCCTGCCCGGCCCGGTGGTGGCCCTGCGCGCCGACATGGACGCCCTGCCGGTGACTGAAGAGGTCGATCTGCCCTTTGCCAGCAAGGTCAAGGCCGAATGGAACGGCGAGAAGGTGGGTGTGATGCATGCCTGCGGGCACGACAACCACACCGCCATCCTGATGGGCGTGGCGCAGGTGCTGGCCGGGCAACGCGCTGCGCTGCGCGGCTCGGTCAAGTTCATCTTCCAGCCGGCCGAAGAACTGCCGCCCGAGGGCGAAGAAGGCGGCGCCAAGATGATGGTGGAAGAGGGCGCGATGGAGAACCCGCGGCCCGAGGCCATCTTCGGCCTGCACGTCACCTCGCGCCTGCCGCTCAATGTGATCGGCTACCGCCCGGGCCCCACCATGGCCAGTGCCGACAACCTGAAGATCACCGTCAAGGGCAGCCAGACCCACGGCGCCATGCCCTGGGCCGGGGTCGACCCCATCGTCACCGCCGCCCAGGTGGTGTTGGGCCTGCAAACGGTGGTCAGCCGCCAGATTGACCTGACGCAAGAGCCGGCGGTGGTCACCATCGGCGCCATCAAAGGCGGGCTGCGCGAGAACATCATCCCGGACACGGTGGAGATGCGCGGCACCATCCGCAGCTTCGACGAAACCATGCGCGACGACATCCACGAGCGTGTCACCTACCTGGCCGAGGCCATTGCCAAGGGTTCTCGCGCCGGCTGCACGGTGTGCATCAAGAAAAACTACCCCGTCACCGTCAACGACCCGGCACTGACCGAGGCCATGCTGCCCACGCTGCAGCGGGTGGCCGGCGCCGGCATGCTGCACCTGGTGCCCAAGGTGATGGGGTCAGAAGACTTCTCCTTTTTCCAACGCGTGTCGCCCGGCTTGTTTTTCTTCATCGGCGTCACGCCGCACGACAAAAAACCCACCGAGGCCGCGCCCAACCACTCGCCGCATTTTTATGTGGATGAGGGCTGCCTGCTGCCCGGTGTGCGGGCGCTGGCGCATCTGGCGTGTGACTATCTGGAGTCGGGTGCCGTGGTGGCGTGATCGGGCGCCGTCCCGGTCTCCACTTCCAGATCACAGTCGCAGCCCACGCCCGCTGCAATCCAGCGTTGGGCCAGGGCCATCAGCGGCGCCCGCAGCACGGCGGGCAGCCGTGGCCACACGGCCTGCGGGTCCGCCACCATGGCGCAGTGGTAGCGCTGCTCGGTGTCGCTCCAGCGCAGCGCGTCACACGCGCCATGGCGCCGGCCGCTGACCAGCACGCCCAGCGGGCAGGGCTGCCAGGCGCAGCACACACCACAGCCATTGCAGGCCGCGCCCACCGCCGGTTTGGCGGGCGCCTGGGTGTGCAAGTGCACCTGCAAAGGGATCACCGGATAGGCCATGAACGCCAGAGTTTGACCGGCCTCACCCGTCTTTTGTCAGCAAATCAAAAGGCCTGGCGGTATCTAATCCTCGGCCAGGGCAGCAGAAACGGGGTGGTACAGTGCCGCCCCAGAAGTACCACAGTCCTTTCGGGCCCCTTGCAGGTTGATGTTTGTTGATCAACCCAAACAGCAAGGCGGGTCGCTAATCCGCCAACCGGTTGAACCGGGCTGCGGAAGGTTTACAACCCATCGAAGCCCTGGAAACCGGGGTAAAAGGTGACAGCGAAATGATGCAGCAACACAGGTCCAACTCGCACCTGTTCGGGGGCAACGCCCCTTATGTCGAAGAGCTTTACGAGGCTTACCTCGACAACCCCGGCAGCGTGCCCGACACCTGGCGCGCCTACTTTGACAACCTGCAAAACGTGCCCGCCACCGACGGCTCGGCATCGCGGGATGTGGCGCATGCGCCGGTGGTTGAATCCTTTGCCCAGCGGGCCAAGGCCAACGCATTCGCCTTGAAGGCCAGCTCGGCCGACCTGGCCGTGGCGCGCAAGCAGGTGCATGTGCAGTCGTTGATTGCAGCGTATCGGTTTCTGGGCTCACGCTGGGCCGACCTGGACCCGCTCAAGCGCACCGAGCGCCCCAAGATCCCCGAGCTGGAGCCAGCGTTTTACGACCTGAGTGAGTCCGACATGGACATCACCTTCAGCGCCGCCAACACGTATTTCGGCAAGTCCGAAAACATGACGCTGCGCGAGATCATGCAGGCGCTGCGCGAGACCTACTGTGGGTCCATCGGCTCCGAATTCATGCACTGCACTGACCCGGCAGAAAAGCGCTGGTGGCAAGAGCGCATGGAGTCCATCCGCAGCAAGCCCAGTTTCAGCATCGACGAGAAAAAACACATCCTCGACCGGCTGACCGCCGCTGAAGGCCTGGAGCGCTACCTGCACACCAAGTACGTGGGCCAGAAGCGCTTCAGCCTGGAAGGCAGCGAGAGCTTCATCGCCAGCATGGACGAGGTGGTGCAGCGCGCAGGCGCCAAGGGTGTGCAGGAGATGGTGATCGGCATGGCCCACCGCGGCCGCCTCAACGTGCTGGTCAACACCCTGGGCAAGATGCCCAAGGACTTGTTTGCCGAGTTTGACCACACCGCGCCCGAGAACCTGCCGTCCGGTGACGTCAAGTACCACCAAGGCTTCAGCAGCGACATCTCCACCCCCGGCGGCCCGGTGCACTTGAGCTTGGCGTTCAACCCGTCCCACCTGGAGATCGTCAACCCGGTGGTTGAAGGCAGTGTCAAGGCCCGCATGGATCGCCGTGGTGACAAGACCGGCGCCGAGGTGCTGCCGGTGCTGGTGCACGGTGACGCTGCCTTTGCCGGCCAGGGCGTGGTGATGGAAACGCTGGCGCTGGCCCAGACCCGGGGTTATTACACCGGCGGCACGCTGCACCTGGTGATCAACAACCAGATCGGCTTCACCACCAGTGACCCGCGTGATTCGCGCTCCACCCTGTACTGCACCGACGTCGTCAAGATGATCGAGGCACCGGTGCTGCATGTGAACGGCGACGACCCTGAAGCCGTGGTGCTGTGCACCCAGATCGCGTTGGACTACCGCCAGCACTTCAAGAAGGATGTGGTGGTGGACATCATCTGCTTCCGCAAGCTGGGCCACAACGAGCAGGACACACCGTCGCTCACCCAGCCGCTGATGTACAAGGTGATTGCCAAGCACCCCGGCACCCGCAAGCTGTATGGCGACAAGCTGGTGGCGCAGAACGTGCTGCCGGCCGAAGGCCCGGACGACATGGTCAAGGCCTACCGTGCCGCGATGGACGAGGGCCGCCACACGGTCGACCCCGTGCTGACCAACTTC
>JANOAQ010000500.1:0-3690 GCA_031411195.1 Burkholderiaceae bacterium
CGCTGGCGCGAAGTCAGCCTCCGCCGAAACAGGCTGCTGGCCCTGGCGGGCCACCGTACCGGCCTTCAGCCGATCCGGCCGAGCAGAAGGTACTCCATGAGTGCCTTCTGCACGTGCATCCTGTTTTCAGCCTCTTCCCACACGGCGGATTGAGGCCCGTCAATCACATCGGCGGCCACCTCTTCGCCTCGGTGGGCGGGCAGGCAGTGCATGAAGAGCGCGTCCGTCTGCGCCAGCGACATCATCTGGCTGTCGACACACCAGTCGGCAAAGGCCTTCTGGCGGGCTTCGTTTTCGGCCTCGAAGCCCATGCTGGTCCACACGTCGGTGGTCACCAGGTGGGCGCCTTCGCAAGCGGCGAACGGGCTCTTGAACACCTTGACACAGCCGGGGTTGTCGACGCCGCTGAGCTTGGGGTCGACCTCGTAGCCGCCGGGCGTGCTGATGTGCAGGGTGAAGCCCAGGATGTCGGCCGCCTGCAGCCAGGTGTTGGCCATGTTGTTGCCGTCGCCCACCCAGGCCACGACCTTGCCCTGGATCGACCCGCGCTGCTCGATGAAAGTGAAGACGTCGGCCAGGATCTGGCAGGGGTGGTACTCGTTGGTCAGGCCATTGATCACCGGCACCCGGCTGTGCGCGGCAAAGCGTTCCAGCTTGGTCTGCTCGTAGGTGCGGATCATCACCAGATCGACCATGCGGCTGATGACCCGGGCCGAATCCTCGATCGGCTCGGCGCGGCCGAGCTGGCTGCCGTCGGTGGTCAGGTGCACCACCGAGCCGCCCATCTGGTACATGCCGGCCTCGAAACTCACGCGCGTGCGGGTGCTGGCTTTCTCGAAGATCATGGCCAGCGTGCGGTCGACCAGCGGCGAGTAGCGCTCGTAGTTCTTGAAGCGGGTCTTGATGTTGCGCGTGCGCTCGAACAAGTAGGCGTATTCCTCAGCGCGCAGGTCCTTGAACTGAAGGTAGTGCTTCATCAGGCTGTTCCCCGCCTTCATGGTTTGGGTTGGCTGAGGAACTCGCGTACCAACGGCACGAGGATGCCCACCAATTCGTCGGCCTCGTCGGCGCTGAGGATCAGGGCCGGCAGCAGGCGGATCACGCTGTCGGCGGTGATGCTGATCAGCAGGCCGGCCTGGGCAGCCTTGAGCAGCAACTCGTTGCAGGGGCGATCCAGTTCGATGCCGATCATCAGGCCCTGGCCGCGGATCTCCTTCAGGCCGGCCACGCCACGCAGGCCTTCGCTCACGCCATGCCGGATGCGCTCGCCCATGGCAGCGGCGTTGGCCATCAGGCCGTCTTCTTCCATGATGCGCAGGGTCTCGATGCCCGCACGCATGGCCAGCGGGTTGCCGCCGAAGGTGGTGCCGTGGTTGCCGGGCTGCAGCACGTCCTTGGCGCGCGGGCCGGCGACGATGGCGCCGACGGGCACGCCCGAGCCCAGGCCTTTGGCCAGCGGCATCACATCGGGCTGGATGCCGGCCCACTGGTGGGCAAACCACTTGCCGGTGCGGCCGATGCCGCACTGCACTTCATCGAGCATCAGCAGCCAGTCGTTTTCGTCGCAGATCTGGCGCAGGCCCTGCAGGATGTCGACCCGCGTGGGGTTGATGCCGCCTTCACCCTGGATGGTTTCCAGGAAGATGGCCACCACGTTCTGGTTGGTGCTGGCCACTTCGCGCACCGCGTCCAGGTCGTTCAGCGGCAGGCGCACGAAGCCTTCCACCAAGGGGCCGAAACCGGCCTGCACCTTGGGGTTGCCGGTGGCCGACAGGGTGGCGATGGAGCGGCCATGAAAGGCCTTGTCGTAGACGATGATCTCCGGCCGGTCGATGCCCTTGTCGTGGCCGAACTTGCGCGCGATCTTGAGCGCGCCTTCGTTGGCCTCCAGCCCGGTCGAGCAGAAGAACACCGCGTCCAGGCCCGACAGTTCACACAGCTTGGCGGCCAGGGCCTCTTGCATCGGCGCGGCATAGTAATTGCTGCAGTGGATGAGCTTGGCCACCTGGTCTTGCAATGCCGGCACCAGTTTCGGGTGGGCGTGGCCCAGCGTATTGACGGCGATGCCGCCCAGCCCGTCGAGGTAGCTGCGGCCTTCGGTGTCCCAGACGCGGCAGCCTCGGCCGTGCGACAGCGCAAAGGGCAGTCGGCCGTAGGTGTTCATCAGGTGGGACGTCATCGCAAAGCTCCGAGTGGCGATTCAGGAACAGAAAAGCCGGCGCTGCATTTGTCATGGTTCGCACCATGGCCAGCCGCCGGCAAGGGAAATCGATTCTAAAGGGATGCCCAGGGATGCCGATAGAGCAAGATCGTCCAGCCTCCAGGGGGCCTTATGCATGCTGCACCGCAGCACTTACACGGCACAATACCCGGTCTTCCGAGGGTAGACCCGGATGCCGTGCGGCCTGTGCTGCGTCCGGTTCGTCTGCCCATCGGCCTGCCTGAGCCCGTTCCCTACAACCCGGCCCGCATGTCGCAAGCCCCCAAACCGCGTGAGTTTTTCATCCAGGGTGTCACCTTGGCGGGGCGCACCTTTCGGCCCAGCGATTGGTCAGAGCGACTGGCGGGCGCCTTGTCGAGTTTTCGCCCCAAAAGTGGCCAGCATGGGGGCGGCATCGGCGCGCACATCGGCTACTCGCCTTATTGCGTGCCTCGGGTGATCGACGGCACCAAGTGCGTCATCGTCAACGAGGCGCTGCGTGACCTGGAGCCCATGGCCTGGGACTTCGTCATGAACTTCGCCCGCGACAACGAACTGCAGGTGGTCGAGGCCTGCCTGCTGCCCGATGCGGCCGCGCCACCGGCTTGAAGCCGAGCCGCCGAGATTGCGGCGCACAAAACAAAAAGCCCGCTACTGCGGGCTTTTTTTGGTCGAAGCCGACGATCAGACTACTGCAAAAGGCTCAAGCGGTCGCGGCCGCAGACGCGGCCAAAGCCTTGATCTTGGCCGACAGACGGCTCTTGTGACGGGCGGCCTTGTTCTTGTGGAAGATGCCCTTGTCGGCGACCGAATCGATCACGCTTTGGGCTGTCTTGAACAGGGCGGCGGGGGCGGCCTTGTCACCACCGGTGGCGGCTTTGTCCAGCGCCTTTTGAACGTTCTTCACCACGGTGCGAAATTGCGAACGCAACGCCGTGTTGGCAGCGTTGAGCTTGACGTCTTGACGGGCGCGCTTGCGGCCAGACGCCAGGCGGACGGTTTTCTTCTTGGCTTTGGAAGCGGTGGCCATGCTGGTGCGATCCTGTGACTTTGATCTGGAAAAATGGTGTTTTGCCGCGCTGACAGCGCCGTTCGATCTGCGATCAGGTTCGGGCTCTCGAATCACGCAAAGACCATGAGTATAGCAGCAGGCCGTACCTGTGGCAAAGGCCGCCTGGGCCGCTTCCTATAATGCGTGGTTTACGGCCCTTTCAGGCGTCCTTGCGGCGCCGCCCTCGCAGCGCCTCGCTCGCATGAACCTCTTCAAGGCCGCATTCTCGGTATCTGCCCTCACCTTGCTGTCACGCATCACCGGTTTGGTGCGCGAGCAGATCGGCGCGGCGCTTTTCGGCACCTCGGCAATGATGGACGCGTTCCAGATTGCCTTTCGCATCCCCAATCTGCTGCGGCGGCTGTTTGCCGAAGGCGCCTTTTCGCAGGCCTTCGTGCCGCTGCTGGCCGCCACGCGCGCCACCGAGGGCGACGAGGCC
>JANOAQ010000501.1:0-5831 GCA_031411195.1 Burkholderiaceae bacterium
CAGATGGCCAGGCCCAGCCCGGTGCCCCCAAAACGGCGGGTGGTGGACACATCGGCCTGCACGAAGGGCTGGAACAACGCTGCGCTTTGGGCTTCGCTGATGCCGATGCCGGTGTCGGCCACCTCGAAGCGCAGCCAGCCGGCGCCGGCCGGTGCCAGGCGTGCGTCCACCCGGCCCTGCGGCGTGAACTTGACCGCGTTGCTCAGCAGGTTCAGCAGGATCTGCTCGAGCCGCAGGCGGTCGCCAAGCACCTGCCAGGGCGTGGAAAGGTCCACATCGATGGTGAGTACCAGGCCCTGGCTGCGGGCCCGATCGGCCATCATGTCGGCCACACGCTGCAGACTCTGCCTGGGCAGAAACTCGATCGGATCGAGCACCACCTTGCGGGCTTCGATCTTGGAGAAGTCCAGGATGTCGTTGATCAGTTGCAGCAGTTGGCGGCTGGCATCGAAGATGCGCCCCAGGTGGTCTTCCTGACGCGGCGACAGCGGGTCGCGGCGCATCAGGTGGGCAAAGCCCAGCACCGCGTTCATCGGCGTGCGGATCTCGTGGCTCATGTTGGCCAGGAAGGCGCTCTTGGCCTGGTTGGCCGAGTCGGCCACTTGTTTGGCCTGCTCCAGCGCGATCTCGGTGCGGCGGCGCTGCACGATGCGCCACAGATCGGCACCGGCCAACTGCAACTCACGTGTGTCGGCATCGTCGTACGGCGTGGGCTTGTCGGCGGCGCACAGCACCAGCACGATGCGTTGCTGGTCGAACACCGGCACACCCAGGGCGCGGCGCATCAAACCGGGTGGACAAGGCAAGCCAGGCACTGTGTGCGAAGCCGCTTCGAAGTTGACCACTTCGCGGCGGGCGAGCACCGATGCCCAGACGCCCTGAGGCGCAGTTGGGTCTGGTGGCGGGCGCAACAAGTCGGGCGTGCAGGACACAAAGCCCTGCAGGTTCAGATTCAGTTCGTCCTCGGCCACGCTGTGCAGGCAACCTGCGGTGCTGCCGCTCAGCGCCACCGCCACATCGATGCCGAACTGGAACAGCTCTGCCTCGCTCAGGCTGCTGGCCTGCTGGCTGAGGGCCAGCATCTGGCGCAGACGCCGGTCTTCCTGACCCAGTCGCTGGTTGAGTGATTCCAGCTCGGCCGTGCGCTGGGCTACCAGTTCTTCCAGGTGCTGGCGGTGGCGGGCCAGTTCTTGCTCGGTGCGCACACGGTCGCTGATGTCGATACCGGTACCCACCACGCCGGGGCCGGTGTCCAGCTCGACCCGGCGCGCCAGCATCAGGTAAGCCACCCGCCGCCCGTCGCGTGTGCGCACCGGCGCTTCGACCAGGTCTTCGCCCAGGCTAAGCACCCGGTCGAGGTGCTCGATCACGAGCGCCCGGGCATCGGGGGCAAAAAAATCCTCTGCATGGCTGAGCCCGACCTCGTCATGCCCGTAGCCGGTCACTTCCTCCAGGCGCCGGTTCCAAATCACCAAGCGGCGCTGTGCGTCCAGCACGAAGAACACGCCAGCCACCGACTCCATCAGCTGCTCGCGCAGGCGCAGCTCCTTCAGGCGCGCCTGTTCGGCGTCGATCGACACCAGCGCATGCGCCAGGTCTTGCACCAACCGGCTGTAGAGGGCCACCTGCTCGGCATCGAAGTGGCCCGTGGTGCCGGCATACAGCATCAGGACGGCGCGCGGCAACCCGGCGGCCAGTATGGGGAACGCGGCGGCAGACCGGTAGCCCCGCTGGGTGGCGGCGTCGCTCCAGGGCTGCGTCGTGGCGTCCTGGGCGATGTCATGCACCACCGCTGGCTCGCCGCTGCGCAAGGCCCGCACGCTGGGCCCGTTGTGCAGGTGCATCGACATCTTCAGATGGTCGACATAGCCGTCGGAGTGGCCGGCCTGCTCATCGGGCCGTACCTGGCCCGTGGCCTCGTCCAGGTGGCCGATCCAGGCCATCACGAAACCACCCACTTCGACGGTGATGCGGCAAACCGCCGCCCGCAACGCGCCCGCGTCGGGCAGCCGCACGATGGCTTCATTGACGTCGCTCAGCACGGCATAGGCCCGGTTGAGCCGACGGTTGCTGTCCTCGCGCAGGCGGCTCTCGGTGATGTCGCGCCAGACCGCTGAAACCAGTTCGCGCCCCGAGTAGCGCAGCGGCCGCAGTGCCACGCCCACCACCTGCAGCCGGCCGTCCACGCAGCGATGGGTGGTCTCGAAGCTCTGCGGCTGGCCGTCGCGCGCCAGCTTCACGCGGTCGGCAATCTGCTCGGCACTCAGCTCGGCCTGCACATCGACAAGGTGCAGCGCCGAAAACGCCTGGCGGATGTAGCCCAGGCCATTGCAGGCTGCGTCGTTGAAAGTGACAAAGCCGGTCGTGTCGGGATCGATGAGCACGATGGCGTCGGTGGTCTGGCTGAACATGGTGTCGACCAGACGCTCTTGTTCGGCCAGCGCGCGGGCGCCCCGTTTGACCAGGGTGATGTCGCGGGCCACGCCCAGCAAGCCGCCGGCCTGGCCGCCCTCGCCCGCCATGGGCGTGGTGATGATCTCGAACAAGGCGCGGCTGCCGTCTTCAGGCAGGGTGAGCCACTGCTCGCAGGTGCCGGGCTGGCCCGTGGCCGCTACCTGCAGGTCGTTGACGGCCAGCGCCTGGCGGTTGCGCGCCTGCAGCAGCACCCACGCATCGTCGGCAGGCCACGTGGCGTCCGACACCGGCCCGGCGATGCGCTCGAACGCCGCATTGCCCAGCTGCAACTGGCCGGGGCGGGTCTGCAACCAGATCAGGTCCGGCACGGCGCGCAGGGTGTCGGCCAGAAGGCGCTCGCTTTGCTTGAGGCGCTGCGCGGCCAGGTGCTGGCCGACGGCGGTGGCCGCCAACTGGGCCGCAAAGTCCAGGTGCTGCAACTCTTCGGCATCGGGCCGGCCGGCTTGGCGGCGGTAGACCGCCAGACTGCCCAGCACCCGATCCCCCGCACCCACGATGGGCAGGGCGCAGCAGGCCACCAGGCCGCAGCGGGCCGCCAGCGCCCTGAAGTCGTTCCAACCCGATTGCACGCGGATGTCGTCGATGAACACACGCTGACCCGCTGCAATGGCAGCACCGCAAGGGCCGCTGGTGTGCAAGGCCGGGCAGCCATCGGCCGACTGGCCAAAGTCAGCCTGCAGGCTGGGCGCCGCTGCATGCCGCAGGAGGCGGCCGTCTTCGTCCAGCAGCAGCACCGCGCACAGGCTGGTCGGGTACAGGGCTTCGTGGTCGAGCGCCAACTGGGCCAGCAGGTCGGGCAAGGGCTGGCCATGCGCCAGGTTCTCGGGCAGCGCCAGACGGCGACCATCACGCAGCTGGGCACGCCTGAGGTGGCTGATGTCGGTGAGCACCACCATGCGGCAATCGCGCCCCTGGTGTTGCAGGTCGTGCGACTGAGCGAGCACATGCACCGGCATGCCATCGCGCCGCACCTGGTGCCACTCGGTGGACGACAGGCCCTGCAGCTGCGATGCCACCCGGCCTGCTTCGGCGCGGTCCGGCGCAGCGCTGAGGTCGGTGACGCGCAGCTGCAGCGCCTGCGCCTGGGTGTAGCCATACAGCGCGCAAAAGGCCTCGTTCACCGCCTGCAGCGTCAGGTCGGCACGGGCGTAGATGGCCACGGGCGCCGGGCTGAGGGCAAACAGGTAGTTTGCGTCGTCCTCGGCGCGGCGCAGGGCCTTGGTGTCGCGGTCCACGGACTAAACGATCGGGTGTTCAGACCCCGGCGCCATCTGCAGGGCCGGTCAATCCGTCCACTGCCGGGCCACCGCTTCGAAGCTGGGCCGGCAGACGAGCAGGGCGCTCACCACCTCGGGATCGAACTGCTTGCCCGATCGTTGCACGATGTAGTCGATGGCCTGGTCGATGGACCAGGCCGTCTTGTAGGGCCGTGGCGTGGTCAGCGCATCAAAGACATCGGCCACGGCCATCAGACGGGCGGGCAGGGGAATGGCGGCACCGCGCAGCCCATCGGGGTAGCCGGCGCCGTCAAAGTGTTCATGGTGGCCGTGGGCGATGTCGCGCGCCACTTCGAGCAGGCGAACCGATTCCGGCTCGACTTCGGCGCCGTCAGAGGCGTGGCGCGCACGCGCCGCAGCCACCGAATTGGCGATGGCATCGCCGCCGATGCGTGCATGCGTCTTCATCACCTCGAACTCGTCGGGCGTGAGCCGCCCAGGCTTGAGCAGGATGTGGTCGGGAATGCCGATCTTGCCCAGATCGTGCAGCGGGGCGGCATCGACGATGCGCTACAAGTGGTCCTCGGGCAGATCGGCCGCATGGGACGGGCGGCGCTGCAACTCACGGGCCAGCAGCTCGATGTAGGCGCGTGTGCGCTGGATATGGTGGCCGGTGTCGTCGTCGCGTGTCTCGGCCAGGGCGGCAATCGAGCACAGCAGCAGGTCTTGCGCCAGCATGCCCTCGCGGATGCGCCGCGCCAGCTCGATTTCCAGCCAGTTGTTCTGCCGCTGCAGCATCTGCCTGGATTGGCGCAATGCCAGCTGCGCGCGCACCCGGGCCAGCAGCACGGCCGGCTTGACCGGCTTGATGATGTAGTCGGCCGCGCCCAGCGCCAGGCCGTGCTCTTCATCGAATTCGGCACCCAGGGCAGTGACAAAGATGACCGGTATCTCGGCCGTGGCTGGCGCATCGCGCAACTGGCGCAGCACGGCATAGCCGTCCATGCCCGGCATCATCACGTCGAGCAGGATCAGATCGGGCTGCTCCGTAGCCAGCAAAGCCAGGGCACTGGGGCCGGACAGCGCACCCAGTACCCGGAATTCGGGTCGCAACAATTGCGACAGCAGCGAGACGTTCAGCGGCTCGTCGTCGACTACAAGCAAGGTGGCCTGGGGCACGTGCGGTCTTTCGGCTGCGAATGCAAACCCCAGACGTGCACACCCTGGGGGCCAGCCGGCAATTGCCGGTACGACGGCCGGTGGATGCTAGACCACAATGGCGCCCTGAATTGCCGGAATTGCCCAGTCAGTGTTGTTTGATCAGCCTGGCACGGCTTGTGCTAAACCACCCGTACCCACCCCAAACCGCTGCCAAATCCGCCGGCAGGAACGCCATGACCCAGCCTCCCACGCTCGCCACGCCCACCCAGTCCAAGATCCACCTGATCGGCGGCGAAAAGGGCGGCGTCGGCAAATCGATGGTGGCGCGCCTGCTGGCGCAGTACTTCATCGACCACACCATGGCGTTCACCGGCTACGACACCGACCGCTCGCACGGTGCGCTGATGCGCTACTACGCGGGCTACGCCTCGCCAGTGCTGGCAGACCGCTTCGAAGCGCTGGACGCCATCGTCGAAACCGCCGCCAGCGTGCCCGGCCGCCGCGTGCTGGTGGACCTGGCCGCCCAGACCCACGCCCCGCTGGTGAAGTGGATGGATGAATCCGGCGTGCTGGACCTGGCCGACATGAACGGCATGTCGATCTACTACTGGCATGTGATGGACGCCGGCCGCGATTCGGTCGACCTGCTGGCCCGCCTGCTCGACCAGTTTGGCGCCCGCCTGCATTACGTGCTGGTTCGCAACCAGATCCGCGGCGACGACGTCAGCCAGCTAGACAAGTCGGGCGAGCAGACCCGTGCCCTGGCGCTGGGCGGCCAGGTGATCACGCTCAAGCACCTGCACGATCCGGTGGTGCAGAAGATCGATGCTGCCAATGCCAGCTTCTGGGCCGCGCGCAACAACACCGGCAAAGAGGGCCCGGGCCTGGGCCTGATGGAGCGCCAGCGGCTGAAGATGTGGCTGGGGCATGCGATGGGCGAGATCGACACGGTGCCGGTGTAAGCGCGCTGGTGCAGCC
>JANOAQ010000502.1:0-13117 GCA_031411195.1 Burkholderiaceae bacterium
CACAGGGTGAACAAGTTCGTTTGACAAGGATTCAGCCCTGCGCCAAGGCGGGGCAGGGCCTGATTGTGAATTAAATTGATGTCCTGATAACAACTGTCACCCGCAACGCCTTTCGGTTGAACCCTCAAGCCACCAGGGCTCTCAGGCCAAGCGTCGTGCGCCCACTGGTCGGTGGGCATGCGCCGCCTGAGGGTTGCCCCGCCGGGTGGCCAGTCACGACCTGGTCACATGAACCGCACATACTTCTACACTTGTGGAAATATCGTGTGACCACGAATTCAGACCAACGGAGGGAATCCGCATGAAGGTAGGTATCAACGGCATGGGCCGCATTGGCCGCTTGGCGCTGCGCGCATCACTGGGCGCGGCTGAACGTGCTGGCGACGACCCCCGTGCAGGCAACCGCCTGGAGGTGGTGCATCTGAACGAGCTCAAGGGCGGTGCCGCCGTCACCGCGCACCTGCTGGCCTTCGACAGCGTGCAGGGCCGCTGGCGGGCGAACATCCGCGCGGACAGTGACAGTGGCAGCGACCGCGCCGTACACGTCGATGCGCACACCTTGTCGTTTTCGTCCCATGCCCGGCCCGAAGACATCCCCTGGGGTGACCTGGGCGTGGACCTCGTGCTCGAATGCACAGGCAAGTTCCTCACCCCCGAAACACTGCAGGGGCACCTCGAACGCGGCGCCAAGCGGGTGATCGTGGCTGCGCCCGTCAAGGTGGGCGGCGTGCTGAACATCGTGGTGGGCGTCAACCACCACTTGTACAACCCGGCGCGTGACCGCATCGTCACCGCCGCGTCGTGCACCACCAACTGCCTGGCGCCGGTGGTGAAGGTGGTGCATGAAGCGATCGGCATCCGCCATGGCCAGATCACCACCATCCACGACCCGACCAATACCAACCTGATGGTCGATGCGCCGCACAAGGACCTGCGGCGGGCCCGCAGCGCCATGCTGAGCCTGGCGCCAACGACCACCGGCAGCGCCAGTGCGATCGCGCTGATCTACCCGGAGCTCAAGGGCAAGCTCAACGGCCACGCGGTCCGTGCGCCGGTGCTCAACGCATCGCTGACCGACTGCGTGTTCGAACTGCAGCGCAAGACCTCGGCCGACGAAGTGAACCGCTTGTTTGCCGACGCCGCCCGCGGCCCGCTGGCGGGCATCCTGGGCTATGAAGAGCGCCCCCTCGTCAGTGCCGACTACGCCGGCGACACCCGCAGCAGCATCGTCGATGCGCTGTCGACCCTGGTGACCGATGGCACGATGCTGAAGGTCTACGCCTGGTACGACAACGAGATGGCTTACGCCTGCCGCATGGTCGACCTGGCCTGCCACCTGCTGCTGCATGGCCTCTGAGCAAGCCATGCAAACGAACACGCCCGGGCCGAGCGCCGGGCCGCCCCAAGCCGGCCCACATTCCCCCGGGGGATCGACCGGCGTCTCCACCGGCGTTTCCAACGGCGTTTCCACCGGCGTCTCCGCCGGCGTCTCCGCCGGTCGAGGCGCCAGAAACTACGCCATCGTCACGGCGGCCTACTGGGGCTTCACGCTCAGCGACGGCGCCCTGCGCATGCTGGTGCTGCTGCACTTCTACAGGCTGGGCTATTCGCCCTTCACGCTGGCGTTCCTGTTCCTGCTGTACGAGGCGATGGGGGTGGTGGCCAACCTGATTGGCGGCTGGCTGGCCACGCGTTACGGCATCAAGCGCATGCTCACCGTCGGGTTGTGTACCGAGATCGCCGGCTTTTTGCTGATGTCGGCCCTGTCGCCGGCTTGGTCGGTGGCCTTGTCGGTGGCCTGGGTGGTCGGTGCGCAGGGCATCTGCGGCGTGGCCAAGGACCTGACCAAGACCGCCAGCAAATCGGCCATCAAGGCGACGGCGGGCGACGCGTCGGGGCAACTGTTCAAGTGGGTGGCTTTTTTCACCGGCAGCAAGAACGCAATGAAGGGCGTGGGCTTCTTCCTGGGCGGCCTGCTGCTGCAGTGGCTGGGCTTCCAGGCGGCCTTGTGGACCATGGCGGGCCTGCTGGCCCTCGTGCTGGCGGGCGTGGTGGCCTTCGTGCCACCGCTGATGGGCAAGCGCAAGGCATCGGCTTCGGCCAAGGAGCTGTTCGCCAAGAGCCGGGGCATCAACCTGCTGGCCGCCGCGCGGGTGGTGCTGTTCGGCGCGCGCGATGTGTGGTTTGTGGTCGGCGTGCCGGTGTTCTTGTATGCCTCGGGCTGGACCTTCACCATGGTCAGCGGCTTTGTCGCCTTGTGGACCATCGGCTATGGCGTGGTGCAGGCCGCAGCACCGGCCATCGTGCGCCGCAGCGATGACGGCTTGAGCACCGAAGTGCC
Source organism: Burkholderiaceae bacterium (assembly GCA_031411195.1). Lineage (GTDB taxonomy): Bacteria > Pseudomonadota > Gammaproteobacteria > Burkholderiales > Burkholderiaceae_C > Pseudaquabacterium. Next base: position 2,342 of record JANOAQ010000502.1, read on the forward strand.
TGCCGCCCGCCTGTGGTCGGCGATGCTGGCCGTGGTGCCCGTGGCCCTGGCGGTGCTGGTGGCCCTGAAAGTGCCGCACCTCGAATGGGTGGTGGTGGCGGGTCTCGGCCTGTTCGGCGTGGCGTTTGCCGTCAACTCGTCGGTGCATTCCTACCTGGTGCTGGCCTACGCCGGCTCTGAAAAAGCGGCCGAGGACGTCGGCTTCTACTACGCGGCCAATGCGATGGGCCGCTTTTTCGGCACCTTGCTGTCGGGGCTGCTCTACCAGTGGGGCGGCCTGCTGTACGCACTGGCAGGATCGGCATCGATGCTGCTGGTGTGCTGGCTGGTCACGCTGGCGCTGCCCACCCAACGCCATCAATCCGCATGAAACCTGCATGAAACCCGCATGAAACCGGTGGCACCTCGACTGGGCCGGCTCGGCCGCTACCTCACCGTGTGGACCGTTGCGGCGATGGCGCTGGGCATCGCATCGGGCTGCTTCGTGCCGGGCACCGGCTTGTCGCTGGTGCAGAACTGGATCATCGGCCCGCTGGTGGAAGTGCCGGTGATGATCCTGCTGGTGAACCTGGCCTTGCGCTTTCAGCAGAAGTACTTTGTCGCCGCGCCTGGGCACTCGCCCGCGCACCCGCCTGCGCAACTACCGGCCCCACGCTGAGGCACCACCCATGGACGAAAAACTCGCCGTCACTGCGCTCGCCGCCCTGGCCCAGGACATGCGCCTGCGCGTTTTTCGCGCCCTGGTGGGCGCCGGGCCACAAGGCCTGACCCCCGGCGCGCTGTCGGCGGCGCTGGACGTGCCGGCGTCCACCTTGTCGTTTCACCTGAAGGAGCTGATGCATGCGCAACTGGTGTCGCAAGAGCGTGATGGCCGCAACCTGATCTACCGGCCTGCCATCGCGCAGATGGACGCACTGCTGCAGTACCTGACCGCCCACTGCTGCCAGGGCGCACACTGCGGCAATCTGCAGCCCCCCGCGTTCAAGGATTGCTAGTCCGTAAAATGAGCGACCTCAGCCCATCAGATCACCCGCGCATCGTGGCCGATCTGCCCAGCCTCGATGCCAGGCATTTCGCCCGGCCCGATCCGGCGCAGTGGCTGTTGCGCACGCCGTGCACCCATGCGCCGCGCTTCCTGCTGCTGTACGGCTCGCTGCGCGAGCGCTCCTACAGCCGCCTGCTGGCCGAAGAGGCCGCCCGCCTGCTGGTGGCGCTGGGCGGCGAGGTGCGCTTCTTCGACCCAACGGGCCTGCCCTGGCCCGATGCCGCGCCCGAGTCGCACCCCCGGGTGCAAGCGCTTCGTGACCTGGCGCAGTGGAGCGAAGGCATGGTGTGGTGCTCGCCCGAGCGCCACGGCGCCATGACCGGTCTGATGAAGGCCCAGATCGACTGGATACCGCTGGCGCTGGGCGCGGTGCGCCCCACCCAGGGCAAGACGCTGGCGGTGATGCAGGTGTCGGGCGGTTCACAATCGTTCAACGCGGTCAACCAGATGCGCATCCTGGGGCGCTGGATGCGCATGCTGACCATCCCCAACCAGAGTTCGGTGGCCAAGGCTTTTCTTGAGTTTGACGACGCCGGCCGCATGAAGCCATCGGCCTACTACGACCGCGTGGTCGACGTGATGGAAGAGCTGGTGAAGTTCACCCTGCTCACCCGCGATGTGGCGCCCTGCCTGGGTGACCGCTACAGCGAACGCAAGGAAAGCGCCGAGGCGTTGTCGGCCCGTGTCAACCAGGCCGGCCTGTAGTACCGGCAGCTCCCCAGGACCCCCCATGACGACCGTGAATGCGCTGAACACCGACTGCTTCTGCTTCAGCCTCGACCAGGCCTCGCTGGCACAGGCGCTGGATGCCGCCTTGGGCCAGGCGGGCCTGGCGGCTGCAGTGCGTTCGCGCTGCCCGCACCTGTTCTCTGGCCAGCCGGTCTTTGTTGCGAAGGTGCATCTGCAGCGCATGGCCGAGGTCGTCGCTGCGGTCGAGGCCGTGGTGGCCATGCCGGCCTTCGTGCAGCAGGTGCTGGCGGCCGCACCCGCGGTGGCGCGGGTTGGGGCAGGGCAGGCGGGAGCAGGGCAGGGCGGCGGGCCGCTGGGCGTGTTCTTCGGCTACGACTTCCACCTCGACCACGGGCGGCTCGGCCTCATCGAAGTCAACACCAATGCGGGCGGCGCCATGCTCAATGCGGTGCTGGCCCGGGCGCAGCGGGCCTGCTGCCCGGCGCTGCAGGGCTGGCTGCCCACGGCAGGCGATGTGCAGGCCTTCGAGACGCGGCTGGTGCAGATGTTTCAGCAAGAGTGGCAATTGGCCGGCCACACGCGGCCGCTGGCCACCATCGCCATCGTCGACGAAGCGCCCGAGCAGCAGTACCTCTACCCCGAGTTTCAGCTGTTCGAGCAATTGTTCCAGCGCCATGGCCTGCAGGCGGTGATCACCGACCCGGCGGCCTTGCAATGGCGGGCCGGGCGGCTGTGGGCGGGCGAGCTGGCCATCGATCTGGTCTACAACCGGCTGACCGATTTTTACCTGGCACAGGCCTCCAGCGCGGCCCTGCGGGAGGCTTGGGTCGCGCAGGCGGTGGTGCTGACGCCCAATCCGCGAACCCATGCGCTGTACGCTGACAAGCGGCACCTGGCGCTGTTCAGCGACGAGGCGCGCCTGCAGGCCCTGGGCGTGCCCGAGGCCATACGCCAGGTGCTACTGGCCCATGTACCGCGCACCGAGGTGGTCCGCCCCGACCAGGCCGACCGCCTGTGGGCCGAGCGCCGAGGCCTGTTCTTCAAGCCGGTGGCGGGCTTTGGCAGCCGGGCCGCCTACCGAGGCGACAAGCTCACCAAGCGGGTATGGCAAGACATCCTGGCCGGCGACTATGTGGCGCAGGCTCTGGTGCCGCCGGGCGAGCGGGTGGTGCCGGCGCCGCTGGCCGGCGAGCAGACCGGCGAAAGCGACCCGCCGACGTCGGCAGGCAACGCCGGTCCCTGGGGCGGGCCCACCTCAGGGCCAGTCGTCCAGACCCTGAAGTTCGACCTGCGCGCCTATGCCTATGCAGGTCAGGTGCAGTGGCTGGCGGCCCGGCTGTACCAGGGCCAGACCACCAACTTCCGCACGCCCGGCGGCGGCTTTGCGCCGGTCTACAGCCTGCCGGGCGAAGGCGCCATCGGTGGACCTGGGGAGCAATCAGACGGCGCTTGCCTTTGCGCGCCACCCTCGTGCGCATGACCTGCAACCCGACCAGCAGCGCATCGACCCCACCCGGAAGGCGCAGCACGGTCAGATCGGCCCAACGTTCGCCGCCAACGCGCGCGCCGTGCGCGCGCGCTGCCACTGCATGTACAGCACACCGGCCAGCACCACCGCGCCGCCGATCAATTGCTCGGCCAGTGGCTGCACACCGAAGAACAGCAGCGAGATCACCACCGCGAACACCGGCACCATGTTCTGCCAAAGCCCGCCGGTCTGGATGCCCAGGCGGTTGACGCCGGTGTTCCAGGCCACCGTGGCCAGGGCGGTGCAGAACACCGCCGCCACCAGCAACTGCACCACCGGCAGGGCCTGGGGCTGCAGATTGGGCGGGCCGGCCAGGCCGGTGGCGCGCGCCAGCGCCCAGAACAGCAGCAGCCAGGGCAGGGCGCCGACGGTGGTGAGGTAGGTGCGCCGCAACTGGGTGGTGCTGGGCGAAAACCAGCGCTGGGCCAGGATGGAATAGGCCGTCCAGCTGCAGATGCCCAGCACCACCAGGATCTCGCCGCCTTGCAGGTGCGAGGCGCCGCCTGCACCGCCGTCACCGGCCGCGCGTGCCCGGCCGGTGACGGCGATGGCGGCGCCGATCAAGGTCAGCACGGTGGCACCCCAGAAACCGCGCTCCAGCCGCGAGCCCGTCATCAGCTTGGACACCACGGCCACGTAGACGGGCGAGCCGGCCGACAGCGCCGCCACCGTCATCGGATGGGTGTGGAACAGCCCCAGGTTGTAGAGCACCAGAAAGCCCGCCACGCACAGGCTCAGCACCGCCACACGCCACAGTGCGATGGGCGAGCGCAACTGGGCCGGGCCGGCCGACACCAGCAGCATGCCGCCCAGCAGCAGTGTGGCCACCACATAACGCAGGGGCGATACCCAGAACGGGTCGAAGTGCTTGAGCAGTGCCGCCGACAGCGGCAGATTCAGCCCCCAAAGCACCGCCGCAAACAGGTAGCCCAGCGTACCGATCAAGGCCGCACGCCGGGCGGTGGCCGCCGGTGTTGCGGTGCTGGTTGCCGTGCAAGTGTCGTTGTTCACCCGCCAAGCCTAAGCCTGACGCACCATCGCCAACTGTCGCGCCTGCACCACCAGCGCACCGGTGGCATCCCAAAGTGCGCCGTCTTCGACCACGCGGCCATCGCTCAGATCGTTCGACCAGAAGCGCCCCAGCAGCCAGCCGGGGGCAGGGCGGCGGCGCACATGCACCGTCAGCTCGATCGTCGGCACCCAGCCCACCATGCCCAGCAGGCCGAAGACGGCGGGCGGAAACGCGTCGGCCATCAGCAGGCTGGCCAGGGCATCGGGCGCGCGGCCATCGGCCAGGCGGATCCAGCCGCTGACCTCGGCGCGGCCCGCCGCACCCGGCACGGCCTGGTCGGGGTGCAGGCGGATGTCGAGCCGGTCGAGGATGGACAGTTCCACGCCTTGCGCCGAGCCGGAGCGGCCCGGGCAGGCCTCGGGCGGGGGGATGTCGGGCGGAGGCAGGGTGATCAGCGGCGCGGCGGCGGCCCCGGGCTCGTCCAGCCGGCCCATGGCCGCCAGCACCTCCAGCCGGGGCGTGCCGCCCTGCAACAGGGTGGCCCGCAGCGTGCTCAGCGTGCGCCCGCTGCGCAGCAGCTGGGTGTTGACCTGGCAGGGCTCGCCGGCCAGGCCGGGGCGCAGGTAATGCACCGTCACGCTGAGCGGATCAGGGTGCGCCGGCACGCACTGGCGCAAGGCCTGGGCGGCGATGGCCAGCAGGTAGCCGCCGTTGGGGTTGGCGCCGATGTTCCAGGCGGGGTTCACCTGGCCGGCAAAACAAGCATCGGTTCCAGGGGCCGGGGGCAGGGTGCCCAGGGCGGTCAGTCGGGTGTCGTTGTCGAAGGCGTGCATGCACCAATTCTGCGTGAGGCGGCAAAACTCAGGCCAGATGCTGCTTGAAGAACCCGACCGTGCGGCCCCAGGCCAGGCGCGCGGCGGCCTCATCGTAGCGCGGCGTGGTGTCGTTGTTGAAGCCGTGCTGGGTGCCAGGGTACTGGTGCATTTCGAAGCGCACGCCGGCGGCCTTCAGGGCCGCCTCGTAGGCCGGCCAGGCGGCATTGATGCGCTCGTCCACCGCGGCCAGTTGCACCATCAGCGGCGCCTTCACCAACGCAGCCTGCTCAGGCGCGGGGCTGTTGCCGTAGAAGGGCACGGCCGCGTTCAGATCGGGCAGGCGCGTGGCCAGCCAGTGCACGATGCCCCCGCCATAGCAGAAGCCCACCGCGCCCAGCTTGCCATTGCCATCGGGTCGTGCGCGCAGCCAGCCGATGGCCGCCAGAAAGTCTTCGCGCGTCTTGGTCTGGTCCAGCTTGGCGAAGGCGGCGCGTGCCTTGTCTTCATCGCCTGGGTAGCCGCCCAGTGGGGTGAGGGCATCCGGTGCCAGCGCCATGAAGCCGTCCAGCGCCAGCCGGCGGGTGATGTCTTCGATGTGCGGGTTCAGGCCCCGGTTCTCGTGGATGACCAGTACGACCGGCAGCGCAGCTGCGCCCGCTGACGCTGGCCGGGCCAGATAGCAGCGCACGGTGCCCGAGCCGGTCGGGGAGGCCACGTTGACCCATTCGGTTTTCAGGCGGCCATCGTCGGGCCGCACCTGCTGGCCCAGGGCGAAGTCGGGGCTCAGCGCGGTCAGCAGGCCGGCCGCCGTGACACCGGCCTTGGCAAAGCGCTGGGCCTTGTCGAGAAAGCCGCGCCGGTCCAGCTTGCCGTGCACGTAGGCGTCAAAGAGGATCAGCAGTTCTTGGTCGAAGTCCTGGGCGGTGGCGCGTGGCGGCATGGGTGACCCTTCTGGTGGCAGGTTCAGGTGGCGCGTTCAGGCGGTAGCGTCAAGTGGCGGCCAGCGGCGTCGGCCGCTCACCAAATACCTGCTTGGCAAACGCCGGGTAGGTGTCGGCAATCTGCTCGGCCACCGGGCCGCGCAGCAGGGCCAGGCGGTGGGCATCGGGCAGCGGTGTGGTGGGCACCTGGGCGGGGCAGTCGAAATCAAAGCCGGTCTGGTCGCGCACTTCTTCCAGCGTGTGGCCCGGGTGCACGCTGCGCAGGCAAAACCGGCCGGCGTCCTTGGCGTAGTCGAAAAGGCACAGGTTGGTGATCAGCGCGATGGGGCCGCCGGAGCGGTAGATGCCGGGCTCCGACCAGCCTGGCGCGCTGATGAAATCCACCTGCTCGACCAGCGTGCGGCGGCTGTGCTCCCAGCGAAACAGGATGACCCGAGGCACCACGAAGTACAGGTAGGCCGAGCCGAAGCAGCCCGACCAGCGCACATCGGTCTGCGGGTAGGCGCCCGTGCCCACCAGGTTGATGTTGCCGTGGCCGTCGATCTGGCCGCCGCTGAGAAAAAACGCGTCGATGCCGCCGCGCCCGGCCAGGTCGAAGAGCTCAGCGCCGCCGTTGGTCCAGCGGTTTTGCTTGCGGCTGCCCAGGATGGACACGCGGGTGCGGCCATCGCTCAACTGCCGCGCCAGCAACGCGCCGGCGCCGGGGATGGGCGAGAGCATGCCCACGGCCACCCGCTGCACGCCCGCCAGCAGGTCGGCGATTGCGCTGGCGTAGATTTCTTCGGGCCGCACCGGGGCGGCCAGGTCAGGGTGGGGGTTGGCTTCACTCATGCGGCCACCGCCTTGTCTGCAAACACCTCGGCCTGCAGCCAGGCGGCAAAGCCGTCGTCGCTGAGCGCGGCCTGCTGGTAGCGGCGCACGGCGGCCAGGTCGACGCTGCCGTCCAGCGCCATCGGCCAGCAGCCGCCGGGCACCACCGCCAGGGCGGTGATGTAGGTCGCGGGGATGAGGCCGGCCGACAGCCTGTCGTCGTCGAAGAAGCTGCCCGGCACCTGCTGGTCCACCGTCACCAGCACGGTGTTGGCGGCGTGGGCAGCCAGCAGGCGGTCGCGGTCGCGGCCGATCCACACATTGCCTTCGGCGTCGGCCATGCTGGCATGCAGGATGGCCACATCGGCATTGATGGCCGGCACCACGGCGATGCGGTCACCCGGCAGGTAGGGGTTGTCGATCACGCGGTAATCGCTGCGGTGGCGCATCAGGTCAGAGCCGATCAGGCCGCGCAGTGGCGCAAAGGGCTGGCCCTTGGCGCCGGCGTTCAAGCCGGCATAGACGGCCGGGCAGGTGGCGTCCAGCACCTTCAGCGTGCCCGCCTTCACCGCCTTGCAAAAGCGCGGCGCGGCGCCCAGCTCGTGCAGCGAAATGCCGGATGTCTCGACCGAGGCCACGCAGCCCGCGCCGATGAGCATGTCCACCACCATGCCGCTGGCCGCAAACGCTGCGGTGGGCAAGGTGATGAGGTGCAGCCCGCGCGTACCGCGGCGCACCAGCGCCTTGGCCAGCGCCATCGGCACGTCGGGCTCGTCGCCCTTGTGCACGGTGACAGTGGCGCCATCGGGCAGCAGGGCGGCCAGGGCTTCGAGGGTGGTGAACAGGGCGTCGGGCATGGGGATCCCAGGTTGAAGGGGGAAGGCGCAGGGGCGATGCTTGCATTTTGCGCAATCACTCGTCATAGCAACAGTGGGTTGCGGCGGGTTGACGTTGCACCGGCATCACGTCGAGGCCTATCCTTGCACCCTGGCGCCGGCACCGATGGCCGCAAGCGGTCTGGCAGCACGATGGCCGGCGGCACAGTGAAGCGGCGACACTCTCGCCTGCGATGCTTTGTCTGCTCACCTCCCCCGCCTGGGCGCCGGCCGGCCAGGCCCGGCGCCCGCTGCCGCTGACGGTACCGGCGGCGTTGCTGGTCGTGCTGGCCACGCAGGCGGGCTGGATGTCTCGCGAGGCGCTGACGGCCATCTTCTGGTCCGACGCAACGCCGTCCGATGCGCTGCACCAATTGCGCATCAACCTGCACCGGGCCCGGGGCCTGCTGGCTGGCTGGGGCCAGGGTGATGCACTGCAGGCCGAACGTGCCCGCTTGCGCCTGGCCCTGCCCACTGACCTGCAGCGCCTGCGCGATGCCCAGGCCAACGGCGATGTCGCACTGCTGACCGGCTGGCGCCCGGCGCAGTGGCTGCAGGGCTGGCACCTGCCTGGTTACGACGGTTTTGCCCAGTGGTGCGACGACATGGCCCGGCAATTGCAGGCCGACTGGCTGCAGGCCGGGCGGCGTGGCCTGGTTTTGGCGCACGCCAGCGTGGCGCTGGCAGCACCGGGTGGCGCCGCCGCTGCGCCGCCGGGCCGCCAGGTCCAATGGCAGCGGCTGCTGACCTGTCCCGGCCCGGCCTTGCTGCTGCTGAGTGAGCCGGGCGCCGGCAAGACCACCCTGCTGCGGGCCGCCTGGCCGCAGGCGCCCTGCCTGCGCGGCCTGGAGGGGCTGCACGGCATGCCTTATCGCCCTCTGCTCGATGCGCTGCGTCCCCAACTGGACACGCTGGCGCGCTGGCTGCGCGACCCGCACCACCCGCTGCGGCCCTACCGGCTCGATCTGGCCCGCCTGCTGCCCGACCTGGCGCCCGACGAACCCCTGCCTCCGCTGGATGCACTGACCGCCCGCACCCGCCTGGCCGAGGCCCTGGCGCGGGCTTTCGAATCGCTGACGCCCGTGCTGCTGGTCGATGACCTGCAGTGGTGCGACACCGCCACCGTCGACTGGCTACTGATGCTGGCCCACAGCGGCCGCCTGCCTTGGCGTGCGGCGGCGCGCCCCCAGGCCATCGGCCCGGCGTTGGCGGCGTCGCTGGCCGCCTTGCGCAGCGCGGTGCGGCTGGAAGAACTGCCCGTGCCGCCGCTGTCCCGCGCGGCCCTGGGCGATGCCTGCGCGGTGCGTTGGCCGGCCCAGGTCTTCAGCACCGACAGGCTCGACCGCCTGCATGCCTTGAGCGGCGGCAACGCCTTCTTGCTGGGCGAGTTGGTGGCCGCCGGCCTGTCCGACCCAGCGGCCGAGGCCGCCGGCCCCACCGGCGCCCGTGTGGCGCGGCTGGTGCTGGCCCGCCTGCAGGCGCAACCGGCGGCCGTGCGCCAGGCGGTGCAGGCTGCAGCGGTATTTGTGCAGCCGGTGCCGGCCTCGGCGCTGCGCCCACCGCCGGCCGGCGGTGAAATGCCGGGCAGCACCAACGCCACCGCCTTGGCCGACGCCGACTTCCCTGACGCGGATGTGGCCGATGTCGGCGCGCAAGCCGTGGCCAGTGGCCTGCTGGGCGCCACCGACGCCGGCCTGGCCTGCCGCCACGACCTGATCCGCGAGGCCGTGGCCGACGCCCTGGCGCCGGCCCTGCGCGAAGCTTTGCATCGCCATGCCGCGCTGTGGCTGGCCGCCCAGCCCGATGCCGACGCACTGGGCATTGCCACCCATTGGCAGGCCGCCGGCGAGCCCCAGACCGCGCTGGCCTGGCAGCACCGCGGTGCCGAGCAGCTCAAGGCCCGAGGTCGCTTCGACGAGGCCCGCGCCCAATGGCACACCGTGGCCGACGACTCGCTCGACGCTGCCCAGGCCCTGCGCGCCCGGCTGGAGCTGGCCGCCTGCGACTTGTTTGACGACCTGGCGCGTGGCCAGACCGCGCTGGACGCGGTGCTGGCCCAGCTGGCCGCGGTGGCAGACCCTGCGCAGCGTGGCCAGATCGAAGGCCGGGCCCTGGCCGCCTTGGTCGACAACCGGGTGTTTGCCGGCGACATCAAACGCGCCAGCGGGCATGCCGAGCGGCTGCGCCTGCTGCTGCCCACGCTGCCGGTGGCTGGACAGGCCGATGCGATCGAAGTGTTGATCGAGCTGGCGATGCGTGCGCCCGACATCCCCGGCGCCTGGGCCCTGCTGGCACAACTGAGGGCCGTGGCACCGCGCCGGCCCACGCTGCTCAGCTACGAAGGCCAGATCCACTGGTTCGGCGGCCAGGTGCAGGCCGCGCACGATGCGCTGGCCCGGTTGCTGCAGCGTCACCCCGACTACTGCCGTGGCATCACGGTGGAGAACGATCTGGCAGTGATGCTGCAGGCACTGGGCCACCTGGCCGAGGCCGAGGCCATGGCGCGCCGCAGCTTGCAAAGCTGGGCCGGCGTGGCCCATACCGAGACGCTGTCGCTGCTGGTGCTGGGCCTGGTGCTGACCAGTGCCGGCCGGCACGACGAGGCCGACGCCGCGCTGCTGCGCGCCCTGGCCATGGCGCGCGCGCAGGCCAGTCCGGGCTTCGAGGCCGAGGCCCAGGTGCGGCGCGCGCGCCTGCTCTTGCAGTGCGGCCGGGCCGCCGATGCGCAGCAAGCCCTGGCAGCCGCAGCGCCCTTGCTGGCCGACAGCCCCGAGCCCCTGCGCGTCAGCCAGTGGGCGCTGGCACAGGTGCAGGCGGCGCTGGCCCTGGGCTTGCCCGCCGACGCTGCCGCGCTGCAACGCCTGCGGGCGGTATCGGTAGGCAGCGCCCACCCGCTGGTGCAGTGGCGCTGCGCGCGCGCGGCGGCCGCGCTGGCCTGGACCGCAGGCGACCGGGCCGGCTGCGCTGCGGCGGCGGCCGACATGGCCGCGGTGGCGCAAGGCGCCGGCCTGCAGGAACTGCTGGCCGAGGCCCGGCTGCTGCAGGCCGAGGTGGCGGACG
>JANOAQ010000503.1:0-2456 GCA_031411195.1 Burkholderiaceae bacterium
ACCACGCCAACCGCCTGCAGCCGCTGGGACTGGCCACCGGTACTTCGGGCAACCTGTCGGTGCGGTTTGGTGACGGCATGCTGATCACCCCCAGCGGCATCGCCTACGACACCCTGCGGCCCGAGGACATCGTGCCAGTGCGCTTCACCGGGCCCGGCACGGCGCATTGGAGCCACCCGCTCGACCCCAGCAGCGAGTGGTTGATGCACCAGGCGGTTTATCAAGCGCGGCCCGAGGCGGGTGCGGTGGTGCACGGCCACCCCACCTACGCCACGGTGCTGGCCATCCAGGGGTTGGAAATTCCAGCGCTGCACTACATGGTTGCCGCCGCCGGCGGCGCGCCCATCCGCTGCGCGCCCTATTTCACCTATGGCACGGCCGAGTTGTCGGCAGCGGCAGTGGCCGCGCTGCGAGACCGCAAGGCCTGTCTGCTGGCCCACCATGGGCTGCTGGCCTTCGAGCGTGATCTGGCCCGCGCCATGTGGCTGGCCGGCGAGGTGGAAACCCTGGCCCAGCAGACAGTGATGTGCCTGGCCCTGGGCGGTCCGCGGGTGCTGCCCGCCGAGGAGATAGCCACCGTGGTCGGCAAGTTCAGTCACTATGGGCTCAAGCAGCGCTGAGAGCCGCGCCCGGGCATCTAAGTGACGCTGATGTGCACCACTTGCACGGCCTTGGCAGGGGTGTCCCAGGCGCGGCGCTGTTCAAAGCGCAACTGGTGCGTACCGACGGCCGCGCTGGTAAAAACGAAGCGCTGCTGAACCGCCCCGCCCTCACCCGCGCCGGCGCGGGCCGGCGGGGCCTCGGCCAAATGGCAACCGGCCGGCGCGGCCGGCGCCTGCCACAGCCAACCGCCACCGGGGTTGCTGTCCAGCGTGATGGTCAGCGCCTGACCGGCGGGCGTGTTCAATCGAAGCGGCGGGCGATCAAGGGTGGGCATGGGGGCCTTCGCTGCAAGGCCTGCCATGATGGCCGCGGGTAGACCCCGAGGTCAACGCCCCGGTTGCTGACTTGAAATTTCCGGGGATACCGCCAACTGACGCGGGGTTTGGAGCATGGACGCGGTGCAAAGTCAACGGAACTGTTGTACCGTGCAGCGCTCCAAGACCTGCGGCTGACGATGGCCGCGCCCCTTGCACCCTGTTGGGAGACACCGATCTTGAAACACCTGTTGATGGCCCTTTCTGTTGCCGTGGCTGCGGTCACGCTGGGCCTGGCGCCCGCCGATGCCGACGCAAAACGACTGGCCGGTGGCAAGGCGGCTGGCATGCAGCGCCAGGCGCCGCCTGCGCAAAGCCCCACGCCGCCCACGGCGTCGCCCCAGGCACCGGCCAATGCCGCCGCGCCGGCTGCGATGCCCGGTGCCGGCGCGGCTGCCGCAGCGCCCAAGCGCTCCTGGATGGGCCCGCTGGCGGGCCTGGCCGCTGGCCTGGGCATTGCCGCCTTGTTCAGCCACCTCGGCATGGGCGAAGGCCTGGCCAATTTCGTGATGATCGCCATGCTGGCCCTGCTGGCCGTGGTGGCCGTGCGCTTTGTCATGGCCCGCATGGGCCGTGGCGGCAAGCCGGCCGGTCCGCAACTGGCGGGCGCAGGCGCTGCCGCAGGCCATGGTGGCCCGGGTGCTGGCCCAGTTGGTGGCTGGCAGGTGGCCCAGCCCGTGCCGCCGGAACCGGTACAGGCCCGCACCGCACTCGACGCTGCGCCGTTGGCGGCTGGCCCGGCATCGGCAAGCGCAGGCCCCGCGGCCATCACCCTGCCCGGCGGCATGGCTTCGGCCGACTTTGAACGCCTGGCCAAGATGGTCTTCATCCGCATGCAGGCCGCCAACGATGCCGGCAATATCGACGATTTGCGCAAGTTCACCACCCCTGAGCTGTTTTCCTCGCTGCGCGCTGATCTGCTGGACCGGGGCACGGCCAAGCAGACCACCGACGTGGTGCAGATCGACGCCCAGGTGGTGGAAACCGCGCGCGAGAACGGCCAGGACATCGTCACCGTGCGTTTCCATGGCCTGATCCGCGAGGCGGCCGACGCCGGTGCCGAGCCCTTCAATGAGCTGTGGCACCTGGTACGTGCGGCCGACGGCCAGGGCGACTGGGCGATTGCCGGCATCGCGCCCGTGCAGTAAGCCTGAAGCCACCAGCGTGCGCACTGGTGGCAAGACAGGGCGGCCTGCGGGCCGCTTTTTTCATGGGCACGCCCCGCAGATCAGCTTGTGCGTCCCCTGCAAGCCGACATGGCATGGTTCGCTCCGGTTCCCCGGTTCCATCTGGTGCGCTCTGGCGCAGTTTCGTGCGGGCTGTGGTGCTGCCCGCCGTCTGACTACACTCGCGCTTTCGCCCACATGGCCACACTTTTCCAGGCGCCGACCGTGACCGTAACCTCCTTTGCCTACCCTTCCCCGCGCGCCGTGTTGCGCTTGACACTGCGTGGTGCGCTGCGCCCGTTGGTGCTGGCTT
>JANOAQ010000504.1:0-2242 GCA_031411195.1 Burkholderiaceae bacterium
CACCAGGCCGGTGGTCACCAGCCCGGCTTCGTCAGCCAGCAGCGTGCCGCCCAACAACTGGCGCCTTGCAATGACGACGTTGTCGGCCGGGTGGATGCGCAGGGCGGGCGGGGGGGTGGGGGTCATCGATGGCTCCATTGAGGCCCCCGCCCCACCGCGAACGGGCGGCTACAGGCGGGTGGCAGCCTGCCGCTTGGCAGCGGTGGCATCGTGCTGGTATTGCTCTTCGGCCTGGCGCCGCATGTCGAGCGCGGCATTGAGTGCATCGGTGTAGCGCTCGGGCGAATACGTGTTCTGGTTGGCGATGTAGACGCTGCGGCGCAGCGGCTTGCCACCAAAGCGCGGCAGGTTGACCGAAAAGTGGCACTCGGGCACCGAGCGGCCGGGCCGCTGGCGCAGGATAGGCCCGCTGATGCCCACGGGCAGGTCGTTCTGCTTGTTGGGGCTGGTCCCCCGCTGCAAGCCGGTGGGCGCAGGCAACGCGGCAATGCGCTGGCGCAACGCATCGACTGCCCGCTTGAGCGCCGGACGCGGCCCGTTGCCGGTGCCTTGCCCATCCGAGAAGAACAGGGTGGGCTGGCCATAACGCATCTGCCAGCCGTGCGTGCTGTGGGTGTCGATGCGCTGGATGTGCTCAGGTACTCGGATGCGCAAGCCGCTGTAGATGGTGACGGTTCTGGTCTGCATGTGCTGTTGGCCTTCAAAGGATCCCTCCCCCTGAATGGGCCGGCATGCTTGGCCGGCGACGCACTGTTGTCATGGGAACCTGGCCGCGCATCGCACCCGTTACCAATCAGCTGTCGATCAGTGCCGGATCCCACGCGTGGACGGTCTGGCTTTGCTCGCCCAGGCCGTTGATTCCAAGCTTCATTTTATCGCCGGGCTTCAAAAAGATCGGGCTGGGTTTGTGACCCATTCCCACTCCTGGCGGAGTTCCGGTGGTGATGAGGTCGCCCGGATACAGCGTCATGAAGCGGCTGATATAGCTCACGAGGTGGGCGACGCCGAAGACCATGGTCTTGGTGCTGCCGTTCTGGTGGCGATGGCCGTTCACTTCCAGCCACATCGACAAATTCTGCGGATCGGGTACCTCGTCGGCCGTCACCAGCCAGGGGCCGATGGGGCCGAAGGTGTCGCAGCCCTTGCCCTTGTCCCAGGTGCCGCCGCGCTCCAGTTGGTATTCACGCTCAGAGACATCGTTGACCACGCAATAACCCGCCACATGCGAGAGCGCGTCGGCCTCACTCACATAGCGCGCCTTGCTGCCGATCACCACGCCCAGCTCCACCTCCCAGTCGGACTTGACAGAGCCTTGCGGCAACACCACCGGGTCGTTGCAACCGACCACGGTGCTGGTGTGCTTGGTGAACAGCACCGGCTCGGCCGGCACCGGCTGGCCGGATTCGGCGGCGTGGTCGGCGTAGTTCAGGCCCACGCAGATGAATTTGCCCATGCCGCTCCAGGGCGGGGCCATGCGGCCGGGCGTGACCACCAGCGGCAGGTTGTTGGGGTCGATCGCTCGCAGCACGGCCAGGCCGGCGGGGGTGAGCTGGTCAGCGCGCAAGTCGCCCAACAAACCCGACAGGTCACGCACCTGCCCCTGGGCATCCAGCATGGCCGGCTTCTCTTGGCCCTTGGGCCCGTGTCTCAACAGCTTCATCTCAGTCTCCTATGTGGAAAGGGAAGGGTTCATTGCAGCGGTGCAAGCAAGTAGACGCCGCGGATCCAGCTCCGCCGGACCGCTGGCGGCGCCCCCCTTGAGAGGGAGCGGCGAAGCCGCTGCGGGGGTGGGCCTCAATTGCTCCAGCCGCCGTCGATGACTTGGGCGGTGCCGGTTGTGAAGGCGCTCTCGTCGCTGGCCAGGTAAACAGCCAGTGCAGCGATCTCGCTGGTGCGGCCCAGCCGGCCCATGGGCTGGCGGGCGATGAAGGCGGCCTCGACCTGTTCGACTGTCTGCCCGCTGGCTGCCGCCTGCGCAGCAATGCGCTCACGCAACGAGGGTGACTCGACCGTGCCCGGGCAGATGGCATTGCAGCGCACGCCCCGGGTGATGAAGTCGGCGGCCACGGCCTTGGTAAGGCCGATGACCGCTGCCTTGGTGCTGCCGTAGACAAAGCGGTTGGGCGCGCCCTTCAGGCTGCCGGCCACCGATGCCAGGTTGATGATGGAGCCACCATGACCGCCGTTCTCGACCAGCATGCCCGGCACGAAGGCCTTGATGGTGCGGAACTGGCTTCGCACG
>JANOAQ010000505.1:0-9093 GCA_031411195.1 Burkholderiaceae bacterium
GGGGGCGCGCAAAACCTCGATGCGCTCGATCTGCGCCGGATCCAGCCGGTCCAGCGCAAAGCCTTGCGGCGCCGGGTCACCGTTGATCAGGATCTGGGTGTAGCCCGAGCCCAGGCCCCGCATGCGCGGGCCGCCCGAGTCAACGTTCACGCCGGGCAAGCGGCGCAGCACGTCCAGCGCATTGGTGTCGCCGAACTTGTCCAGTTCTTCCCGGCCATAGATCTGCTTGGCCACGCTGGCCGCTCGCCGCAGGTCGGTGGCGCCCAGCCGGCCGGCGATTTCCACCCGCTGCGCACTGGTGGCTTGGGGCGTCGGGCCGTCGCCTTGATCGGCCGATCCGATGCCCTGGGCCTGCACGGCACCGGTGGCGGCCAGCAAGGCCAGTGCCGCAGCCTGCGCGCGCGCGTGGCGGCGCTGCCGATGTTGCGTCTGTTGCGTCTGTTGCGGCTGTTGCGATGGACGTGTTTGCGCGGTGATCCGGCCAGCAGGCCAGGGGCATTGATCGGGCAAGGGCGGTCTCCAGCAGGTTCTGTCTGATTGCCCGCAGCCACGGCGGGTAGGGGTCGATGCTGCCAGAAGCCCGGCCGCCTGCCGGCACCATCGGACGAATGGCCCGCAGACGGGACTGGAATGACGCGGGGGCGGATGAACGAAGGTCAGGCCGGATGGCTGTCCTGCACCACCGCACTGTTGTCCAGGCCCAGGCCGTCCACCCAGCCGGGCGCAAACAGGGTGTCGTGGTAGCGCTCGCCGGCATCGCAGATCAGCGTGGCGATGCTGCCCACCTGGCCCTGGTCGGCCATGGCGCGTGCCAGGTGCAGGGCGGCGGCGAAGTTGGTGCCGGTGGACGGCCCCACGCGCCGGCCCAGGCGGGCGGACAGGTCCAGCGCGGCGGCAAAGCTCATTGCATCGGGCACGCGCAGCAAACGGTCGATCACGGTGGGCACGAAGCTGGGCTCGACCCGCGGCCGGCCGATGCCTTCGATGCGGCCACGCTCGGCGCTGGTCAGGTCACGGCGGCGCTGCACGAAGGCGTCAAAAAACACGCTGCGCTCGGGGTCGGCCACGGCCAGGCGGGTGGTGGCGAGCGCCGCGCGGTGGTAGCGGATGTAGCGGCCGATGGTGGCCGAGGTGCCGCCGGTGCCCGCGCCCACCACGATCCAGTGCGGCAGCGGATGCGGCTCGGCCTGCAACTGCTTGAACAGGCTTTCGGCGATGTTGTTGTTGCCGCGCCAGTCGGTGGCGCGCTCGGCATGGGTGAACTGGTCCATGTAGTGGCCGCCGCGCGCAGCCGCCAAGGCCTCGGCCTCGGCATACACCTGGGCGGCGGGCACCTCCACGCACTGGCCGCCGTGGAAGGCGATTTCCTGCAGCTTGCGTGCGGCCGTGCCCTGCGGCACCACGGCGCAGAAGGGCAGGCCCAGCAGCTTGGCGAAATAGGCCTCGCTGATGGCGGTGCTGCCCGACGACGCCTCGACGATGGTCGTGCCCGGCCCGATCAGCCCGTTGCACAGGCCGTACAAGAACAGCGAGCGGGCCAGCCGGTGCTTGAGGCTGCCCGACGGGTGGGTGGATTCGTCCTTCAGGTAGAGCGTGATGCCCGGCGCCTCGGGCAGATCCAGCGGGATCAGGTGGGTGTCGGCCGAGCGGCGCGCATCGGCCTCGATGCGGCGCAGGGCTTCGGCCACCCAGGCCCTTTGCGCCGTGTCGCTCATACCGTCATGCCGCCCGATACCTCGATGACGGCGCCGTTGATGTAGCTGGCTTCATCGCTGGCCAGGAAGGCGTAGACATTGGCGATCTCCTCGGGCTTGCCCAGGCGGTGCAGGGGTACCTGCTCGCGCATCTGCTGCAACACCTTGTCGGGGATGGTGGCCAGGATGGGGGTTTCGACGAAGCCCGGCGCCACGGCATTCACGCGGATGCCCTTGGGGCCCAGCTCGCGGGCCCAGGTCTTGGTGAATCCGATCACGCCGAACTTGGCCGCCGCGTAGTTGGTCTGGCCGAAGTTGCCGTAGATGCCCACCACGCTGCTGGCATTGAGGATGACGCCCGAACCCTGCGCCAGCATGGCGGCCAGCACCGCCTGGGTGCAATGAAACACGCCGCGCAGGTTGACGTCGATGACGGCGTCGAACTGCTCGAGCGTCATCTTCTGCAGGCGTGCGTCTTTCGTGATGCCGGCGTTGTTGACCAGCACGTCGATGCGGCCGTAATGGGCTTTCACCGCAGCGGCCATGGCATCGAGCCCGACCCGGTCGGTCACGTTCACCGCATAGCCCTGGGCCTGGGCGCCGCGTGCGCGCACCATGGCCAGGGCGGCGTCCACGCCTTCGGGCTTCATGTCGCAGACGATGACGGTGGCGCCTTCTTCGGCAAACTTCAGCGCGGTGGCCAGGCCGATGCCCTGGGCGGCCCCGGTGATGATGGAAACCTTGTTCTTCAGTCGCATGGCGGTGCGCGCTCCAGCAGAAAGCCCGGCCCGCAGGGCGGGGGTGGTCGACATCCGGCAGCGCAGGGGCGCCGCCGGGCAAAAGCGTGATTCTGGCGCCTGGGCACGGCGCGCCCGTGGCGGCGTCAGTCCTGCACGAAGTTGCCTGCGGTGAAGTGCACCGGCGGCGCATCGGGGTCGAAGCACACGCCGGCCGGGTCGCGCCCTTCGGCGATGGCATCGAGCTGCCTGCGCAGCAGCTTGCGCAGCAGGATCAGGCCCTTGTCCGAGGTGACCAGGTGCTCTTGTGAATGCGGCGCCACCACGCCCTGGCTGACCATCGCTTCCACGTCGTTGGGGTACTGCTGGTGCTCGGCCTCGCTCATCTCTTCCCAGAGCTTGCCGTTCATGCGGGTGCGCATGCGGCGCAGTTCACCGGTCTCGCGCACGCGGCCCACCACGTAGATGCGAAACGAGTGGTCGTCGATGGGCAGCACCCAGCCCAATGATTCAACCCGGCCGAAGCGGCCCAGCTTGGGGCTGGGGATCACCCGCAGCGTGGGCAGGCCGGCCTCGCTGATGCGCCGCAGCGTGCGCCCGCCGGGCAGCGGGCGCAGCGAGATGGCGCGCACGCTGTGCGCCTGCGTGTCCCAGGTGACCTGGGGCATCACCGCCATCTCCTTGACGAACTGGGTGCCGCTGAAGCTGGAATGCAGGATGGCCACGTGGAAGGTGTCCACCAGGTTCTCGTAGTGCTGCAGCCAGTTGCACGGGATGACGGGCGGGCCGCCGCCGCCGATGCTGCTGTCGTCGGCTTCGAGCAATTCGCCCTCGTCCAGCACGTCCAGGCATTCGTAGCGTGGCAGCACCGGCTTCTTGTCGGGCGGGCCCAGGTAGGCCCAGACCAGGCCGTACAGCGCTTGCACCGGGTACCAGGGCTGGCGCACCTTGGCGCAACTGCGGGCGCCCAGTTCGGGCTCGCAGGGTTGTTCGAGGCAGTGGCCCTGCACGTCGAACAACCAGCCGTGGTAACAGCAGCGGATGCCCAGCGCCTCGACCTTGCCGTAGTACAGCGAGGTGCCGCGGTGCGCGCAGTGCGGGTAGACCAGGCCCGGCCGGCCCTGGCCGTCGCGAAAGAGGATCAGGTCTTCACCCAGCACCCTGACCTGCCTGGGCGTGGCGCTGGCGTCGGCCGCCAGGCCGATGGGGTGCCAGTAGCGGCGCAGCAGCTCGCCCATGGGCGTGCCGGCGCCCACGTCGGTCAGCTCACGGTGGTGGGTGGGGGCGGGCCGGCCGTAGGCCGTGCCGACGTCAGCGGCGATCGGAATGATGCGCGCGCTCATTGGGCAGTCACTCCGGCGGCCTTGATCAGCTCGGCCATGCGCGGGTAGTCGGACTGGTAACGCTCGGCAAACTGCGCGGGCGTGTTGCCCAGCGGCTCGAAGCCGAAGGCGGTGAGGCGCGCGGCCACGTCGGGCATGGCGGTGGTCTCGCGCAGCGCCGTCACCCAGGCGGCCTGGATGTCGGCGGGCAGCTTGGCGGGCGCGTAGATGCCGATCCAGCTGTCGATGTCGAAGCCTTGCAGGCCCTGCTCGGTGAAGGTGGGCACGTTGGGCAGGATCGACACCCGGCGCGTGCCGGTGATGCCCAGCACCTTCATCTTGCCGCCCGCGCTGTGGTTGCGCGCACTGGCGGGGTTGGCCCAGGCGAAGTCGAGCGCCTCGCCGAACAGGTCGTTGTGCGCGGCGGCCTCGGCCTTGTAGGGCACGTGGGTCAGGGCCACGCCGCTTTGGCGCTGCAGCAGCTCGCCAAACAGGTGGGCGGTGGAGCCCGAGCCCCAGGTGCCGTAGCTCAGCGGCTTGCCGGCCTTGCGGGCGAAGGCGATGAACTCCTTGACGTTGCCATAGGGCGCATTGGCCCGTGCCACCAGCATCGGCCCGCCAGTGGCCACCATCGACAGGGGCGTGAAATCGCGCACCGGGTCGTAGGGCAGCTTGGGGTTGAGGATGGGCAGGTTCACATGGGTGAGCGGCAAGGTGAACAGCACCGTGTGGCCGTCGGGTGGGGCCTTGGCGACGAAGTCGGCGGCGATGATGCCGCTGGCCCCGGGCTTGGCATCAGTGATCACCGTCTGCCCCCAGCGTGCCTGCAGCTTGTCGGCATACACGCGGGCCAGAGAATCGATGGGGCCACCGGCACTGCCAAAGGGCACCATGCGCACCAGATGGTTGGGAAAGCCGGCGGCGGTGGCCGTCTGGGCCTGCGTGGTGCTGGCCGCCAGGCCCGCCAGGGCGGCCACGAAAGTGCGTCTATCGGTCATGGGCAAGGGGCTCCTGTGCAGTGACGGGCGCAAGCGATGCGCCCGTCGTGGACCAGCCCAATGTCGCCGTTGGTGGCGCGCCTGCCTAGCGGGGTTGTCCAGCAGGCTGGCCCATGGCGAAGCGGTTGAGGAAGCGCCGGTCGATGTGGTCTTTCCAGCGCCAGGCCCAGGCGCCTTCGGCGCCGAGCGGGCCCCAGGTGGCGATGGCACGGGCGTCGGCGGTGGACAACAGGGCCAGAAACCGCCGCTGGGGCTGGTAGGCCTGCAGCGCACCCTGGCCCAGGGCCGCGCGCAGGTTGTGCGCCAGCACCGGCCCCATGCGCACTGCGAACACGCCCGCCTTGGGCAGCGGCGTGGCCCATTCGGCGCAATCGCCCACCGCAAACACGGTTGGGTGCGATACCGAGCGCAGTTGCGGGTCGATGCGCACAAAGCCGCCCGCGCCGACGGCCAGGCCGCCGCGCCGGAGTGGGTCAATTTGCCAGGCATGCGCCTGTGCGCCGGTGGCCCACAACGCCAAGTCACTGCCCTGGGCCAGGCTGCTGCTCCAGGCGGTGTTCGCCAGCAATGTGGCGCCGGCACGTTGCAGGGCCTGCCCGGCGGCACGCCGCGCCGCGCCCGACATGCCGGGCAGCAACTGCGCCCCCCGCGTGACCAGCCGGCCCTGCACCACCCGGTCGGGCCGCAACTGGCGCAGGCGCGCCATCACCCCCAGCAGCGACTCGAAGCCCGCCGCACCGCCACCCACCGCCGTCACCGTGTACGGGCCGCTTTCGCTGCTGGCAACCCATTGGCCCAGCAGGGCCTCGTAGGCCGCTTGCAGGTGCGACAGCGGCCGCATCGACAGCACGGGGGTGCCGGGCTCGGTGGGGGGTGTCAGCGTGGAGCCCAGGTTCAAGGACAGCAGGTCGTAGTGCAGGGTCTGGCCACTGGCCAGCAGCAGCGTGTGCTCGGCCGGCTGCAGGGCAACCAACTCGTCTTGAACCCAACGGGCGCCGGCAGCGCGGCACAGGGCCGCGAAGTCGATGACGATCTGATCGAAGCGGTAGGCGCCCGACAACCAGCCCGGCACCATGCCCGAATACGGCGCCAACGGCTGCGGTGACACCAGCACCAGATCGATACCGGGCAGCGGCGCGCGGGCCCAGTCCAGCAGCACCTGCGCATGGGCGTGGCCAGCGCCAGCCAGCACGAGGCGCTTCATGCCGGGCACTTCATGGCCGCCCGGCGTGGGGTGTGGGCGTGGGGTGTGGGCGGTCCAGCCAGCCAGCCGGCAGGTGCATCAGATCGGCGGGCTCGTCGATGTCGGCCACAGGCGGCAGCTCGGCCCAGCGCAGGCCGGCCTGGGTGGCCCGGGCCCGGGTGTTGGCCATCACCTGGGCGGTGCTCCAGACCATGCCGGTGAACAGCGCCGGCTGCGCCCGCGTCAGGCCCACGAGCACGTAGCCGCCATCGAGCGCCGGCACGAAGACCGCGTCGTGCTGGTCCAGCGCCTGCGCAGCGCGGCGCAGCAACAGGGCGTCCAGGGACGGCGCGTCGGCGCCCATCAGCAGGGCCTTGGGGTGGTGCAACAGCACCCGGTGCAGGGCGCGGTGCATGCGTTCGCCCAGGTCGCCATCGCCTTGCACGGTGAGGGTCACGCCCTGCTGCGCTGCCAGGTCTTGAAACGCCGGGTGGGCGCGGTCGGGTGTGGTGCAGATCTCGACCGACCCCAGCGCCGCGCCCACGGCCTGTGCGGTGGCATGCCCCAACAGCCTTTGCGCCAGCGCGGCAGCACCCTCGGCGCCCAGCGCGGGCGCCAGGCGGGTCTTGGCCAGCCCCGCCACGGGTGCCTTGGCAAACACGATGGTGACCACGTTCATCGGTAGGCCTGCGCCAGGCTCTCGGGCGATTCGCCGCGCCAATAGCGCCAGCGCAGCCGCCACATCAGGAAGATGGTGCGCCAGACGCCCCGGGTGTCCCAGCGCCGCCCCGACGTCACCACCGGGGGGCGCAGGCAGGCCGGGGCACCGAGGGCCCGCAAGCGGCGTGACAGCTCGATGTCTTCCATCAGGGGTTGCGGCGCAAAGCCGCCCAGGCGTTCAAAAACATCGCGCCGCACGAACATGGCCTGGTCACCGGTGGCGATGCCCGTCCAGCGCGAGCGGCGGTTCATCAGCGCGGCCACCACCGGCAAACAGCGGTCGTGGCCGTCGATCTGCACGTCGAAGCGGCCCCACAGGTGGCCCGCATCTGCCAGCGCCTGCTGCACCAGTCGGTCGGCCTGGGGTGGCAGGCGGGTGTCGGCATGCAAGAACAGCAGCACGTCGCCGCTGGCCACGGCAGCGCCCGCATTCATCTGGCTGGCGCGGCCGCGTGCGGCCTGAACCACCTGATCCGAATCCGCCCGGGCCAGGGCGGCGCTGCCATCGACGCTGCCACCGTCCACCACGATCAGCTCGCAGCCGCGCTGGCGCAGGGGTTGCAGGTGGGCCAGCAGGCCGGGCAGGGTGGCGGCTTCGTCGAGGGCGGGCACGACGATGCTCAGGCGCGGTGGGTGGTCGCTCACGGGCTGGCCTTGGGACGGTGGCGCAGCTCGCTGATCCAGCCCAGGCTCTGGCCACCGGTGTTGTCGGCATCGGCGCCCACGGCCAGTGCGCGCAGGGGCGGCACGGTGCTGCTTTCGTCGCCGAAGGCGCGCAAAAAATCCTGGGCCAGGTCATGCCGTTCGTCAGACCACACGCCGGGTAAACCGCCCAGCGTGATGTAGCGCACACGGGGTGAAAACGCGTTGGGCAGCACGGTGTTGGGGGCCACCGTGTGGTCCCAGACATAACAGACCGTGGCCGTTGGCACCGGCTGGCCCAGCCGGGCTTCGACCAGGCGCAGCAATTGGCGCTCGATGAAGGGCACCCGGTCGGGCGGCATGTCGAACAGGGCGCATACCTTCAGTGCCGCATCGTCGCCGGGCTTGGTGCGCAGGTTGACGGCGGCCAGCGGGCGATCCACCCGCCAGCGCCAGCTCAACTGGCCTGCGGCGGTGCCGGCCAGCGGGTGCAGCAGGTTGCCGTAGGACTTGTCGGCCTCGATGCGCAGCACGCGCTGCCCGTCCAGCGTGGTGATGGCGTAGCGGGTGGGCGGCGGCTTTTGCGCGGGCAGGCCGGCGTAGGCCCAGGGTGGAGGCGGCGCGTCACCGGTGGGGCCGATCAACGGTGCCAGCTCGGTCTGGGCCTGCGCTGCGGCGGCCAGCAAGGTCAGGGCGGCCAGTGTGGCGCGTGCCGGGGCCGCCAGCCGGGCCCGCGCGGGCGTGTGGGCGGGGTGGCAGCTGCGGGTGCAGTCGGGGGTGCGGTTGCGGTTGCTCATCGGTTCTGCCTCAACCACGTTGCCATGCATGAAATCGTTCTACCCAGCGCAGCAGGCCCTGCGGCGCGTGCGCACGCTTCCACTCGCCGGCAGCGAACTTGTTGGCCTCGGCCAGGGTGGGGTAGATGTGGATGGTGCCCAGAATCTTGTTCAGACCCAGGCCGTGCTTCATCGCCAGCACAAATTCGGCCAGCAGGTCGCCCGCATGCGCGCCGACGATGGTCACGCCCAGGATGCGGTCCTTGCCGGGCACGGTGAGCACCTTGACAAAACCGTGGGCGGTGCCATCGGCAATGGCGCGGTCCAGGTCGTCGATGCCGTAGCGGGTCACCTCCACTGCGATGCCTTGTTCCTGGGCTTCGGCCTGCGACAGCCCCACGCGCGCCACCTCGGGGTCGGTGAAGGTGGCCCAGGGGATCACCGTGTAGTCGGCCTTGAAGCGCTTGAAGCGGCCGAACAGTGCATTTACCGCCGCATACCAGGCCTGGTGGGCAGCAGTGTGGGTGAACTGGAAGGGCCCGGCCACATCGCCTACGGCATAGATGTTGGGGTACAGCGTCTGCAGCCAGGCATTGGTCTGGATGGTCTTGCGCGGCGTGAGCGGGATGCCCAGTTCTTCAAGTCCGAAACCGGTCACACGCGGGCTGCGGCCCACGGCGCACAGCAGTTGATCGAAGGGGATGGCCAATTCCTGGTCGCCCTGCTGCACGATGAGGCGCTTTTCGCCGGCCACTGTCTCGGTGCGCACGGCGCGGTGGCCGGTGAGCACGGCCACGCCGTCAGCGCGCAAGCTGGCTTCGACCAGCGTGGCCACGTCGGCATCTTCGCGGCCCATCAGGCGTGGGGCCATTTCGACCTGCGTGACCTGGCTGCCCAGCCGCGCAAAGCTCTGGGCCAGTTCACAACCGATGGGCCCGCCGCCCAGCACCACCAGGCGCTCGGGCAGAGCGCTCAGGTTCCAGACGGTGTCGCTGGTGAGGTAGCCGGTGTCGGCCAGCCC
>JANOAQ010000506.1:0-9271 GCA_031411195.1 Burkholderiaceae bacterium
CGAGGCGCTGACGCCGTCCGAAAAGGTGATGCGCAAGTAATCTGGCCATGAGCAAGCCCGCCGCGCCCGACGAACAGGGCACCTCCACCCGCCCTTACCTGATTCGTGCGCTGCACGACTGGTGTGCGGACAACGGCTTCACCCCTTACATCGCCGTGCATGTGACGGCAGGGGTGCAGGTGCCGATGGAGTACGTCAAGAACAACGAGATCGTGCTGAACGTGGGCTTCGACGCCACCAGCGGCCTGCAATTGGGCAACGAAGTGATCGAGTTCAAGGCCCGCTTCGGGGGTGTTGCCCGCGAGATAGTCGTGCCGGTGGACCACGTCGTTGCCATCTACGCCCGGGAAAATGGCCAGGGAATGGCTTTCCCTGCACCCACTGCAGCCTCTTCATCGGTCGCCGAGGCGCCTGCCGAGCCAAGCAAGGCAGGTTTGCGACTGGCCACGCCTGGGGTCGCAGATGCAGCGTCATCCTCGTCAGGGGCCGATGACGGCGCGGCCGACGACACGCCGCCCGATCCCGCGCCGCCCACGCAAGGCGGCCGACCGTCGCTCAAGCGCGTGAAGTAAGTGCGCTGGTGTGGATCGGCTTGACCGATCTGACGGTCCAGACGCCTAGAATTTCAGGCATGCCGGCTTAGCTCAGTTGGTAGAGCAACCGCCTTGTAAGCGGTAGGTCATCCGTTCGATTCGGATAGTCGGCACCATTCAAACGGTTGGTGGAGCGGCGGTAGCTGCTTGCCTATCGGACGTGCAGGCCGAATTGGCGGCCGATTTGGCGGCCGATCCGGACAGGCCTTGAATGCGCCAGCCGGAAGGCGCCTCGTGCCATGCTGTTCATGGCCGGCCGCGCTGACTGCCTCAAGTCCATCAGGCCCGGCCTGCCGCCGTGTTGTTTCCGGTCCCGTTCAGGTGGGCTTGAACAACTTCACACGCACGGGCGGCCCGGCCCAGCCCTGGCTTCGCAGATGGGCCTCCAGTGCGGGCAACATCTGGCGCAGTTTGGCGGCCACGGCGCTGTTGCCCACCAACAGGCTCCAGCCGTCGTCGTCGATCGGGCCCGCCTGCACATGCGGGCGCATGGCCGGCGCCAGCAAGCCCGAAATCGCCTGCAGCCGATCCTGTGAATCGCGCATGCGTCGCGCCAGCATTGCCAGCGGCTCGCTTCCAGCCAAGGCATGGCCGATGTCGACCGTGCGGCTGGGCAGGGGTGCTCGGGCAGGCGGTTTGGTCTTGTTCACAGCGCTTGGGGCCGGGTGGCTTCAGGATGCCCGGATGATAGACTTCGCGGTTACCTGGGGTATTGGCCCAGGGTGATCGCTTGTGCTTGGCGCACCGTTCGCACCGTGTCAGTTCCCTCTGGCAAGTGCATCTTGCAACCCTGCAACCCTGCAAACGGGCGCCACCTGAGCAGCCACCCAACGCCAATTTTCCCTCGCCGGCCCGCCGGCATCACGCCCACGAATCAGGCACTGGCCTTGCCGGGCCGGCCACTGGCCGGCGCGCTGCACGGCCTGCGCCGCCACCGACCCAGGGCTTTCGCCCCGACGCCGCATGTTGCCCAAGCTTCTCACCTCGATTTTCGGCAGCCGCAACGAGCGGCTGCTCAAGCAATACCGGCGTGTGGTCGAAAAGATCAGTGCGACGGAGCCGCAGTTCGAGGCACTGGACGATGCCGCGCTGCGCGCCAAGACCGACGAGCTTCGCCAGCGCCTGGCCCAGGGCGCCACGCTGGACGACCTGCTGCCCGAAGCCTTTGCCGTCGTGCGCGAAGGTGGCAAGCGTGTTTTCAAGATGCGCCATTTCGATGTGCAGTACATCGGTGGCATGGCGCTGCACAACGGCAAGATCGCCGAAATGCGCACCGGCGAAGGCAAGACCCTGATGGCCACGCTGCCGGTGTACCTCAATGCCTTGACGGGCAAGGGTGTGCACGTGGTCACGGTGAACGACTACCTGGCCCGGCGCGATGCCGAGTGGATGGGCCGGCTCTACAGTTTTCTCGGTCTGAGCGTGGGCGTGAACGTGCCCGGCCTGTCGCGCGAAGAGAAGCAGGCAGCCTACCGTGCCGACGTCACTTATGGCACGAACAACGAGTTCGGCTTCGACTACCTGCGCGACAACATGGTCTACGAGTTGCACGACCGGGTGCAGCGCGGGCTGAACTTCGCCATCGTCGACGAGGTGGACTCGATCCTGATCGACGAGGCCCGCACGCCGCTGATCATCAGTGGTCAGGCCGAAGACCACACCGAGATGTATGTGCGCATCAACGGCGTTATCCCGGGCCTGAAGAAGCAGATCGGCGAAGCCGACCCGCGCACCGGCGAAGGCGTAATCGAGCCAGGCGATTTCACGGTGGACGAGAAGAGCCACCAGGTCTTTCTCACCGAAGACGGCCATGAAAACGCCGAACGCCTGCTCACCCAGGCGGGGCTGCTGGCCGAAGGCGCCAGCCTTTACGATGCCGCCAACATCTCGCTGATGCACCACGTGTACGCCGCGCTGCGGGCCAACCACCTGTACCACCGCGACCAGCATTACGTGGCGCAGCAGGGCGAGATCATCATCGTCGACGAGTTCACCGGCCGCCTGATGACGGGCCGCCGCTGGAGCGACGGCCTGCACCAGGCCGTGGAAGCCAAGGAAGGCGTCGAGATCCAGAGCGAGAACCAGACGCTGGCCTCGATCACCTTCCAGAACTATTTCCGCATGTACGCCAAATTGGGTGGCATGACCGGCACGGCCGATACCGAGGCCTACGAATTCCAGGAAATCTACGGCCTGGAGACCGTGGTGATCCCGCCCAACCGCCCCACCGCCCGCAAGGACGAGCTCGACCTGATCTACAAGACCGCGCGCGAAAAGTACAACGCGGTGATCGACGACATCCGTGAGTGCCACACGCGCGGCCAGCCGGTGCTGGTGGGCACCACTTCGATCGAGAACTCCGAGCTGATCTCGGGCCTACTTAACCAGGCCAAGTTGCCGCATGCCGTGCTCAACGCCAAGCAGCATGCCAAAGAGGCCGAGATCGTGGCCCAGGCCGGTCGCCCGGGGGTGATCACCATCGCCACCAACATGGCCGGTCGTGGCACCGACATCGTGCTGGGCGGCAATGTCGAAAAGCAGGTCCAGCTGCTCGAAGCCGATCCGTCGGTGGGCGATGCCGACCGCACGCGCCGCGTCCAGCAGCTCAAGGACGAGTGGCAGGGCTTGCACGACCAGGTCAAGGCAGCCGGCGGCCTGTACATCATCGCCACCGAGCGCCACGAAAGCCGGCGCATCGACAACCAGTTGCGTGGCCGCTCAGGCCGCCAGGGCGACCCGGGTCGCAGCCGCTTCTACCTGTCGCTCGAAGACCCATTGATGCGCATCTTCGCGGGCGACCGTGTGCGCGCCATCATGGACAAGCTGAAGATGCCTGAGGGTGAGGCCATCGAGGCCGGCATCGTCAGCCGCAGCATCGAGGGCGCCCAGCGCAAGGTGGAAGCACGCAACTTCGACATCCGCAAGCAGCTGCTCGAGTACGACGACGTCAGCAATGACCAGCGCAAGGTGATCTACCAGCAGCGCAACGAGATCCTCGAGTCCACCTCGGTGCTGGCCCAGATCACCAACCTGCGCAAGAGCACCATGAGCGATGTGGTGCGCACCTGGGTACCGGCCAACAGCGTTGAAGAGCAATGGGACTTGCCGACACTCGAGAAGGCCCTGGCCGATGAGTGGCAAGTACCGGTGGCCCTGGCCGCCGAGGTGGAAAAAAGCGACACCATCACCGACGAGGACATCGTGGACAAGGTGGTGGCCGCGGCCGACGGCGTTTTCGACAACAAGGTGGCGCTGGTCGGGCTGGAGCAGTTCAACCCCTTCATGCGCATGGTGCTGCTGCAGGCCATCGACAGCCATTGGCGCGAGCACCTGGCGGCGCTGGACTACCTGCGCCAGGGCATCCATCTGCGCGGCTTCGCCCAGAAGAACCCCAAGCAGGAATACAAGCGCGAGGCTTTCGACCTGTTCAGTCAGTTGCTGGACGTGGTGAAGATGGAAGTCACGCGCCTGCTGCTGACAGTGCGCATCCAGAGCCCGGCGCAGGTGGCAGAGGCCGCCGAAGCGCTGGAGCAACAGGCCAGCCAGGTGGGCAATGTCACCTACACCCATCCCAACGAGGATGGCAGCGTCAGCCAGGACACCGACCCCGCCACCGTGGCCGCTGAAATGCCGCGTGTCGGACGTAACGATCCGTGCCCTTGCGGAAGTGGCAAAAAGTACAAGAGCTGCCACGGCAAACTGGCCTGAACAGTCGATTTCTGCCGGCCCGTCGCGCCAACGCCTGGTTACAGAACAGGCCTCAAGATTCCCCTGTTGGCGACGGTGCGCACGGCTGCCTGAGCTAACGTTCGTCTATCAACAGTTGGTTGTCTAGGCGCCGTGGGGCATCCCAGTCAAGGGGTTGTCTTGCGGAAAATACTGTTAAAATCGGCAATATCGTGAATTCGGTTGGAGTTCCCGCTCGACGTGTGCGGTTCCGCATCCAACGCAGCGGTCTGACCGATCGGGTTCATGGTTTTGCCAAAAGAGGATTTCTCATGAATTTCAAGTACGTTGTCGTGGCTTCACTGGCTGCGCTTTCCATCAGTGGCCAAGCGGCGGATCTGGGCACCCTTTCACCGTCTGCATCGTTTTCCAAGACGGTGGCGGCGGGCTCGTTCACCGATATCTGGTCGTTCAACCTGGCTGCACCTTCCATCGTGGCCGCGTCGGCCACCAACGTCGAGATCTCCTTCGGCAGCTTCAGCTTCGGCGGCATCGACAATTTCGCGGCCTGGTTGAACAACGTGCCGCTGCAATGGGGTCTCAGCCAGTCGAACAACAGCGGCGTCACGGTGTCGACCCAGGTGTTGTCAGGCAGCACCACCCTGCCAGCTGGCACCTTCCAGCTGAAGATCTCCGGCGTCGCTGACGCGGGTGGTGCGTCCTACGGCGGCGGCATCGTTGCCACGCCGGTGCCTGAGCCCGAAACCCTGGCCATGATGCTGGCCGGCCTGGGGGCCTTGGCCTTTCTGGCGCGTCGCCGGCAAAATCCCTGAGGCTGGTTCGGCCCGCAAGGGCCCGAGCGGTCTTCTGCAGCGGCTTCGGCCGCTTTTTTAATGCCTCGGCGACGGCGATCCGGCATCCAGCGGCCCTGGCGGGCACTTCTACAATCCGTATCTGTTTCTGCCAACCCTAGGTGCCTCGCATGCCTGTCGATCTGCTGCCTCCCGATCCCGCGTCCTTGCATCCGGTAGCCGGTTTGCGCCTGGGGGTGGCCCAGGCTGGCGTGCGCAAGGCCAATCGCACCGATCTGGTGGTCCTGGCGCTGGACGAGGGCGCTGCCGTGGCCGGTGTCTTTACCAAGAACCGGTTTTGCGCAGCGCCCGTGCAGATCTGCCGCGAGCACCTGGCCGGCCCCAAGGGCATCCGCGCGGTCGTGATCAACACCGGCAACGCCAACGCAGGTACCGGCGCTGACGGCCTGGCCCGTGCGCGCCAGACCTGCAAGGCCCTGGCCGGCTTGATGGGCGTGGATGCGCAGCAGGTGTTGCCGTTTTCCACCGGCGTGATCATGGAGACGCTGCCGGTCGATCGCATCGAGGCAGGCCTGCCTGCGGCCCTGGCCGACCTGCGTGCCGATGGCTGGGCCAACGCCGCCACCGGCATCATGACCACCGACACCGTGCCCAAGGCGGTGTCGCGTCAGGTGCAGATCGGCGGACGCACCGTCACCTTCACCGGGGTGAGCAAGGGCGCCGGCATGATCCGGCCGAACATGGCCACGATGCTGGGTTTTCTGGCCACCGACGTGGCCGTGGCGCCGGCCCTGCTGCCCGCCCTGGTGCGCGAGGCGGCTGATGCCAGCTTCAACCGCATCACCATCGATGGCGACACGTCCACCAACGATTCTTTCGTGCTGATCGCTACCCAGCAGGCGGGCAATGCACCCATCACATCGCTCGACTCGGCCGAGGGCCAGGCCCTGCGCGCCACGTTGATCGCCGTGGCCCAGCAGTTGGCCCAGGCCATTGTGCGCGATGGTGAAGGCGCCACCAAGTTCATCACCGTGCAGGTCGACGGTGGCCGCAGCGAAGACGAGTGCCGGCGGGTGGCCTATGCCATTGCCCATTCGCCCCTGGTGAAAACGGCCTTTTTCGCGAGCGACCCCAACCTGGGCCGCATCCTCTGCGCCGTGGGTTATGCCGGCATCGACGACCTCGAGCAAGGCTTGATCGACCTGTACCTGGACGACGTGCACGTGGCCACCCAGGGTGGGCGCCACCCGGCCTATGGCGAAGCCGACGGTCAGCGCGTGATGAAGCAGGCCGAGATCACGGTGCGCGTGCACCTGCATCGGGGCAGCGCCAGCACCACGGTGTGGACGTGCGACCTGTCGCACGACTACGTCAGCATCAACGCCGATTACCGCAGTTGAGCGAACGCGCGCCGCACCAGCCCGCCTGGCGGCGCCTTTGGCTGGCGCCGGGCGATCTGCTGCACGACGCGGTCTACCGGCGGCTGTGGGTGTCCATCCTCATCAGTTCGTTGGGTGGCCAGGTCACGCTGCTGGCGCTGCCGCTCACCGCCGCGCTGCTCTTGAACGCCAGCCCCACCCAGATGGGGCTGCTGACGGCCATCGAGAGCCTGCCGTTTGTGCTGTTCTCGTTGCCCACGGGCGTGTGGCTCGACCGGGTGCGCAAGCTGCCGGTGTACGTGGTGGGCGAGCTCACCATCGGCGTGGCGGTGGCCAGCGTGCCGCTGGCCTGGTGGGCGGGCGCGTTGACCATGACCTGGCTGTATGCCGTGGGCTTTCTCATCGGCTGCGTCTACACCTCGGCGGGCAGTGCCGCGCAGATCGTGCTGACCCAGGTGGTGCCACGTGAGCGGCTGGTGGAAGCCCATGCCCGCAATGCCCTGGCCAACAGCGGCGCCGAGGTGGCCGGCCCCGGGTTGGCTGGCCTGTTGATGAAGCTGGTCGGCCCACCCATCGCCCTGCTGGTGGATGCGCTGATGCTGCTGGCCTCGGCCCTCATCCTGCGCGGCATCCACGTGCATGAGCCCACGCCCGCCCGGGGCGGCGAGAGTTTCTGGGCATCGCTGAAGGTGGGCCTGGCCTTTGTGCGTGGCAACCCGCTGCTGGTGGCCCTGGCGCTGGTGGCGGGGGGCTGGCAGATGTGCCAATACGCAGCCCAGGGCGTCATCATCCTGCACGGCACGCGGGGGCTGGGGCTCAGCGAGCAGTCCATCGGCCTGTGCTACGCCGGCCTCGGCCTTGGCACCATCTCCGCCAGCATGGTGGGCCACCGCGTGAGCCAGCACTTCGGCCCCGGCCCGTCGATGGTGATCGGCATTGCCGTTTGCGGGCTGGGCTGGTTGCTGCCCAGCCTGTGGTCCTCCGGCGCAGCCGGGGTGGCTGCGTTTGCGGCGATGCTGGTGCTCACCGGCCTGGGCGGCGTGCTCATGTACATCAACTTCCTGGCAATGCGCCAAGCCGTCACGCCCGCGCCGCTGCTGGGCCGCATGACCACCACCATGCGCTGGCTCATCCTGCTGCCGGCAGCGCCCGGTGCCCTGGCCGGTGGCTGGATTGCCGAGCACGTGGGGCTGTCGCAGGCCCTGGGAGCGGCGGGCATCAGCGGCTTGTTGCTGGCCGCGCTGGCCTGGCGCAGTGCCTTGCAGCAAGTACAGCGCCTGCCCAGCCCGACCACGGCGGGCTGAAGGCCGGCTGCTCAGCGGCTGGCCGGCGCGAAGCGGTCTATCGCGTCGGTGATGAGGCCGTCGATGCCCAGGGCCAGCAGGCGCTGGGCTTCTTCAGCCTCGTTGACGGTGTAGGTCAAGGCACGCCAACCGGCCTGGCGCGCTTGCGCCAACAGGGCGGCGTCCATCAGTTTGTGGTGGGTGACGATGGCCGTGCAGCCCAGTTGCATGGCCACATCGAACCAGCCCGTGAAAAGCGTGTCGAGAAGCAGCGCGCGTGGCAGGTGGGGCGCCGATTCGCGTGCGGCGCGAAGCGCCTCGGGCTTGAACGAGCTGAGCAGGGGCTGCACCGCCAGGCCTGCCCACAGCCGTGCCGCGTGCTCGGCCACCACCTGGCCGGTCAACGCTTCAGTGCCCGGCGTGGGCTTGATCTCGATGTTCAGCATCAGGCCATTGGCCTGAACCCAAGCTGCGATGCCAGCCAGCGTGGGCAGCGGCTCACCGGCGTACTGGCGGCTGTGCCAGGCGCCCGCATCCAGTTGCGACAGCGCGGCCCAGGCTTGGTCACCGCCGGTACCGGTACCCGAGGTGGTGCGCTCCAGCGTGGCGTCGTGCATCAAAAAGGGCACACCGTCGGCCGACAGCTTCACGTCGCATTCAAAGGCGCGGTAGCCGTGCGCGGCGCCCAGGCGAAAGGCGGCCAGGGTGTTCTCGGGCGCCAGCTTGCCCGCGCCGCGGTGGGCCACCCAGCGGGGACAGGGCCACGCCGATGCCAGGCTCATGCCGACACACGCTGACCAGTGCCGGCATCGAACCAGTGCAGCTGGTGGGCGGGTGCCCAGACGTGCACCGTCTCGCCCACCGCCGGAGGCCTGCGCGTGGCGTCGATGCGCACGGTGAACAGGGCACCACCCAGCCGGCCGTGGACCAGACGCTCGGCACCCAGCATTTCCACCGTGTCCACCTGCAGCGGCCACAGGCCCACCGCGGTACCAGTGCCACCAGTGCCACCCGGGTGCAACTCGGCATGCTCGGGCCGCAGGCCCAGTTGCAGTGCGCCGTTGCGCGGTGCGGGCGCCGGCAGAGGCAGGGTGCTGGCCTGATCCCCGCTGCCCACCTTGAAGTGCAAACCATCGGCGTGGCCGGGCAGCAGGTTCATCGGCGGCGAGCCAATGAAGCTGGCCACGAAGGCGCTGGCCGGCTGGCCGTAGACCTGCTCGGGCGTGCCGATCTGTTCGATGCGGCCGGCATTCATCACGATCATGCGCTGCGCCAGCGTCATGGCCTCGACCTGGTCGTGCGTGACGAAGAGCGAGGTCACGCCCAATTCCTGGTGCAGCTTCTGGATCTCG
This sequence comes from Burkholderiaceae bacterium, assembly GCA_031411195.1. Classification (GTDB taxonomy): domain Bacteria; phylum Pseudomonadota; class Gammaproteobacteria; order Burkholderiales; family Burkholderiaceae_C; genus Pseudaquabacterium. Next base: position 9,086 of record JANOAQ010000506.1, read on the forward strand.
AGCCTTGTGGCCGCGCGCAGCTTGGCGTCGAGGTTGGAGAGCGGTTCGTCGAAGAGAAACACCTGCGGCTGGCGCACGATGGCGCGGCCCATCGCCACACGCTGGCGCTGGCCGCCAGACAGCTCGCGCGGCTTGCGCGCCAGCAGGCCGCCGAGTTCCAGGATCTTGGCCGCCTTCTGCACGCGA
>JANOAQ010000507.1:0-2359 GCA_031411195.1 Burkholderiaceae bacterium
TGCACCTGCAGGCCAAACCGACCAAGGCCGTGGCAGCACGCCGACGCGCCTGGATCGATGCCTGAAGCCCGCGCCGTGGCCGCGCCACGCATGCGCCGCCGGGGCTTCTGGGCCCTGGGCGTGGTGGTGGTGCTGCTGCACTTGCTGCTGAGCAACCGGCTGCTGGAAAACCGCCTGGGCTGGGGCGCCGGTGAAGCCCCGCCGCCGCGCATCGAGGTGGCCTTTGTGCGTGAGCTGGCCGCCGCCGCGCCGCCCACGCTGGTGAGCGTTGCCCCCGCGCCGGCTGAGCGCCGCCTGGCCGCCGTGGCCCCGGTGGCCGTGGCGCCGCCGGCTGCAGCATCCGCCCCGCCCGGGCCGGCATCCGCCCCCGATGACGACGGCCCCGGTGTGCCTGCCAAGGTGTCCGAGCGCGATGGGGCGGCCTTGCCGCCGCAACCCCAGCCACCGCTGGTGCAACCATCCAATCCGGTACCCCCGGTGCCGGCCCCTGCCGTACTGGCCGATGCCCGGCCGGCGTCGGCCCCGCTCGAGCCGGCGGCTGCCGTTGCCCAGGCCGCACTGGCTGCAGCACGCGCAGCCAGTGCGGGCAACACGGCTATTGTGGCAAATGCGGCCAGCGCGGTGGCCTTCGAGTGGCCGCCGTCCACCCGGCTGAGCTTCAAGCTGCGTGGTCAATACCGGGGCCCGGTCGAAGGCACGGCCCAGGTCGATTGGCTGCGCTCGGGCACGCGCTACCAGGTGCATCTGGAAACCTCGATCGGGCCGGTGCTGTCGCGTCACATCACCAGCGAAGGCGAGCTCACCGAAACCGGCCTGACCCCGCGCCGCTTCGACGGCGAGCAGAAGGTGATCTTTCGCGCCGCGAGGCGCTGGCAAGTGCGCTTCGGCCCTGAGCGGGTGGTGCTGGTCGATGGCAGCGAGGTGCCCACCCAGCCCGGCGTGCAGGACGAGGCCAGCCAGTTCGTGCAGCTGACCTGGCTGTTCACCACCCAGCCCGACAAGCTGAAGGTGGGCCGCTCGGTGGAGATGCCCCTGGTCATCAGCCGCAAGCTCGAGCGCTGGACCTACGACGTGATCGGCGAAGAGGTGCTGCGTTTTCCCTTCGGCGATGTTCCGGCGTTTCACCTGAAGCCGCGGCGCCCGGCCGCGCCCGGCGACCTGACGCCCGAGATGTGGATCGCGCCCAGCCTGCAGTACTTGCCGGTGCGCATCCTGATCCGCGACAACAAAGAGAGCTGGATCGACCTCACACTGGACAAGCCGCCGCTGCAGGCCGGTGCGGCGAAGTGACCCCCCACGGCCAACCACCACCCTGCGAGAGCCCATGAACTACGAAAACATCCTTGTCGATACCCGAGGCGAAGGCGCCGTGCGCACCGGCCTGATCACCCTGAACCGCCCCAAGGCGCTGAACGCGCTGAACGATGGCTTGATGGACGAGCTGGGTGCGGCGCTCAAGGCCTTCGATGCCGATGCCGGCATCGGCGCCATCGTCATCACGGGCAGCGACAAGGCCTTTGCCGCTGGCGCCGACATCGGCGTGCTGGCCCAGCACCACATCGTCTCGGCCTACACCGGTGATTTGATCACCCGCAACTGGGAAACCATCCGCACCATACGCAAGCCGGTGATCGCGGCCGTGGCCGGTTTTGCCCTGGGCGGTGGCTGCGAGCTGGCCATGATGTGCGACATCGTGATCGCTGCCGACACCGCCAAGTTCGGCCAACCCGAGATCAAGCTGGGCATCATCCCCGGTGCCGGCGGCACGCAGCGCCTGCCACGCGCCATCGGCAAGGCCAAGGCGATGGACCTGGTGCTGACCGCCCGCATGATGGACGCGGTGGAAGCCGAGCGCGCCGGCCTGGTCAGCCGCGTGGTGCCCGCCGACAAGCTGCTGGAAGAAGCCTTGGGCGCAGCGGCGGCCATCAACGCCCTGGGCGGCCCCAGTGTGCTGGCCGCCAAGGAGTGCGTGAACCGCGCCTACGAGAGCAACCTGAACGACGGCATCCTGATCGAGCGCCGGCTGTTCCACGCGCTGTTCGGCACCGAAGACCAGAAGGAAGGCATGGACGCCTTCCTCAACAAACGCAAGGCCGCGTTCACGCGGGCTTGACGTTGGTTTGATGGTGGGTGGCGGAGCTGCGCACGCCTTCCACGGCCGGCGCGAGGCCGAGGCCGGCGGGTGACTGGCTGACTCCATGTCATTCCGGGCCTGCGGCCCTCCCTTCTTTACTTGCGTCAGCCAGTCACCCACCACCCTCGTCCCGGATGCCGTAGTGCGGTGGTGCGGTGGTGCGGTGGTGCGGACAAGGGCAGGCGCCACGGTGCTGCCTGAGCTGCAGGGCGGGCGGGCGTGTTC
>JANOAQ010000508.1:0-1746 GCA_031411195.1 Burkholderiaceae bacterium
ATCTGGCTGACCTTCAGCGACGAAGCCACCCGGCTGAACTCGGTGATGACCCATGTGTACTCCTTCTTCTCGCATGTGCTGTGGCCGGTCTACGTGCCAGCGGCCGTCTTGCTCATGGAGCCTGAGCGATGGCGGCGCCGGGTGTTGATCGCCTTCGTTGCGGCGGGTGCTGCGCTCGGCGCCTATCTTCTGTACGTTTTGATGGCGTTCTCGGTCGTCTCGCGGGCGACGGGTCAGCACATCGAGTACGACTCACCACACTTCTTCGCGGCAGCGACGATGACGCTCTACCTGTTGTCGACCGTGCTCAGTCCGCTGCTGTCCACGCACCGCATGGTCGTTGTCTTCGGCACGCTGTCACTGCTGTCTTTCGGCGCGGCCTACGCCTTCTATGCGACTTGGTTCATTTCGGTGTGGTGCTTCTTCGCCGCGCTTTTGAGCGCGGTGATCTACCTCCACTTCGCGCGGAAGGCCCGCCGCTGGCACAGACCTGGCCAAGTGCAAGCACGCACGGCCGCACGACCCATGACTTGAAACTTCGGGAGAACAGAACATGCGCAAGACCGTTTCAGGCCGCAAGGCCGTCCTCGCAGCAAGCTTGGCCTTGAGCCTCAGCGGCTGCGGCTATAACACATTTCAAACCACCGACGAGCAGGTCAAGGCCGGCTGGGCGGAGGTCATCAACCAGTATCAGCGCCGTGCGGACTTGATCCCCAATCTTGTCAACACCGTCAAAGGCGAGGCGAAGTTCGAGCAGGACACGCTGACCAAGGTGGTTGAAGCGCGTGCCAAGGCCACTTCCATCCAGGCCACGCCCGAACTCATCAACGACCCCGCGGCGTTCCAGAAATTCCAGCAGGCGCAGGGCGAATTGACCGGTGCGCTGTCGAGGCTGATGGTGGTGTCGGAGCAGTATCCGAACCTGAGGGCCAACCAGGGGTTCCGGGACCTGTCGGCGCAACTGGAAGGCACCGAGAACCGCATCACGTCGGCGCGCAACCGGTACATCTTGACCGTGCAGACCTACAACGTGACCGTGCGGTCCTTCCCGTCCAACCTGACGGCGATGGTGTTCGGCTACAAGGAGAAGCCGACCTTCACTGTCGAGAACGAAAAGGATATTGCGAAGCCGCCCAGCGTCGGTTTCGACACTGCACCGGCCAAGCCGGCAGGCCCAGGATCAGGGGCTTCAAAGTGATCGCAGGTGGGGCGCTTGGCAGGACAGGCAAGGTCGGAGTGTTCGGTAGAGCGCTGCTGTCTGCAGGCTTGGTGGCGTGTGCGCTGGGCTGGTCTGCGCTGAGTACGGCGCAGGTGGCCGTGCCGCCCCTGACGGGGCATGTGATCGACCAGACCGGCACGCTGACTGCGGAGCAGAAGGCCGCGCTGGAACAAACGCTGACCGCCTTCGAGGCCCGCAAAGGCAGCCAGCTTGCGGTGCTGATGGTCGCCTCGTCAGCCCCCGAGGAAATCGAGCCATACGCCTTGCGAGTGGCCGAACAATGGAAACTCGGCCGCAAGAAGGTTGACGACGGCGCGATCCTGGTTGTGGCCAAGAACGACCGCGCGATGCGCATTGAGGTGGGGTACGGGCTGGAAGGGGCGCTCAACGACCTCACCAGCAAGCGCATCATCAGCGAGACCATCCTGCCGCGATTCAAGGGCCAGGATTTCTATGGCGGCATCACGGCCGGGGTCGATCAGATCATCCGCGTCGTTGACGGCGAGCCCTTGCCCGCGCCCAGCGCC
>JANOAQ010000509.1:0-2092 GCA_031411195.1 Burkholderiaceae bacterium
TCACCGCAGCGGCCTATGTGATGGGCCTGCGCGTGACCTGGATGAACCCCACCTCGTCGGAAGACGACCACGCCTACATCCTGCAAGACAGCGGCGTGCAGACCTTGTTTGTCGACCCGACCGTTTTTACCGACCGCGCCCGCACCCTGGCCCGGCGCGTGCCCGGCGTGCAACGCCTGCTCAGCTTTGGTGCCAACGACGGCTTTGGCGAAGACCTGCTGGCCGCCGCCGCCGCCTTCACGCCCGGCCGCCTGTTGCCCCAGGCCGAGCCCGACGATGTGTGCGTGCTGATCTACACCGGCGGCACCACCGGCCGGCCCAAGGGCGTGGCCCACACCCACCGGGTGCACGTCACGATGATCCTCACCGAGATGGCCGATTGGGACTGGCCTGCCGAAGTGCGTTTCCTGGCGCTGACGCCCATCACCCACGCCTCGGGCGCGATGATCATGCCGGTGCTGCTGAAAAGCGGCACCTACGCCATGACCAAGGGCTTCACGCCCGAGAAGTTCGTGCATCTGGTCGAGAAGCACCGCATCACGTCCACCTTTCTCGTGCCGACGATGATCTACGTGCTGCTCGACAGCCCAGCCCGCCACGGCGCCGACCTGTCCAGCCTGCAGCTGGTGATCTACGGCGCATCACCCATGTCGCCCACCCGGCTGATCGACGGCATGCGCGAGTTCGGGCCCATCTTCATGCAGTTGTACGCGCAGAGCGAAGCGCCCAACACCGTGACCGTGCTGCACCAGCACGAGCACGACCCCATCAACCACCCTGAGCGGCTGGCATCGTGTGGCACGCCCTGCGTGGGCACCCAGGTGCGCCTGCTCGATGACGACGGCCACGAGGTGCCCGACGGCGCCGTGGGCGAGATCTGCGTGCGTGGCCCGCTGGTGATGCAGGGCTACTGGAACAAGCCCGAAGAAACCGCCCACGCCCTGCGCCACGGCTGGCTCTACACCGGCGACATGGCCCGGCGCGATGAGCACGGCTACCTCTACATCGTCGACCGCAGCAAGGACATGATCATCAGCGGCGGCTTCAACGTTTTCCCGCGCGAGGTGGAAGACGTGCTGGCCCTGCACCCGGCCGTGGCAGCCGCCGCCGTGGTGGGCGTGCCCGATGCCAAATGGGGCGAGGCCGTGCGCGCCCTGGTGGTGCTGCGCCCCGGCGCCAGTGCCGTGGCCGAAGAACTGATCGCCCTGGTGCGCGAGCGCAAGGGCGCCGTCTATGCGCCCAAGGCGATCGACTTCGTGGACGCCCTGCCCGTCACCGGCCTGGGCAAGCTGGACAAAAAGGCCATCCGCGCCCAATTCTGGCAGGGCCATGAACGCTCGGTACATTGAGCGCACCGCATCGCTTCGATCCCTCGTTCCCCCAACGCATTCATCCCCAGGAGACACCCCATGAAGACCCGCATCACTGAACTGTTCGGCATCCAGCACCCCATCATCCAGGGCGGCATGCACTTCGTCGGCTTTGCCGAGCTGGCGGCGGCGGTGTCCAACGCCGGCGGCCTGGGCCTGATCACTGGCCTGACGCAAAAAACCCCCGCGCTGCTGGCCAACGAGATCGCCAAGTGCCGCGACCTGACCGACAAGCCCTTCGGCGTCAACCTCACCTTCTTGCCCACCGTCAGCTCGCCCGACTACCCCGGCTACATCAAGGCCATCATCGACGGCGGCATCAAGGCCGTTGAGACGGCCGGCAACAACCCGCAGAAGTGGCTGCCGATGCTGCACGACGCGGGCGTCAAGGTGATCCACAAGTGCACCAGCGTGCGCCACTCGCTGAAGGCCCAGTCCATCGGCTGCGATGCGGTCAGCGTGGACGGCTTCGAACGCGGCGGTCACCCCGGTGAAGACGACGTGCCCAACTTCATCCTGCTGCCGCGCGCGGCCGACGAGCTGGACATCCCCTTCGTGGCCTCGGGTGGCATGGCCGACGGCCGCAGCCTGGTGGCCGCGCTGGCGCTGGGCGCCGAGGGCAACAACATGGGCACCCGTTTCATCGCCACCAAAGAGGCACCGGTGCATGACAACGTCAAGCAGGCCATCGTGGCCGCCTGTGAGCTGGACACCCGGCTGGT
>JANOAQ010000510.1:0-1885 GCA_031411195.1 Burkholderiaceae bacterium
CGCCGGCTGACATACCCGCCCCACGTCGCTTCGCTCCTGCCCCCCGAGGGGGCGCTCAGCCGCCTTGGGGCGGCCCGGCGCCGGCTGAGGTGCCCGCCCCCACGTCGCTTCGCTCCTGCCCCCCGAGGGGGTGCTCAGCCGCCTTGGGGCGGCCCGGCGCCGGCTGACATACCCGCCCCACGTCGCTTCGCTCCTGCCCCCCGAGGGGGCGCTCAGCCGCCCTGGGGCGGCCCGGCGCCGGCTGAGATACCCGCCCCCACGTCGCTTCTCTCCTGCCCCCCGAGGGGGCGCTCAGCCGCCCTGGGGCGGCCCGGCGCCGGCTGAGCGGAATGCGCGGCTGCCGGAACATCACCATCGCGTTGCCGTCTGCTATTCCAGCCTCAGCTTCTGCTCGAGCACCACGCGCCTGTACACGGCCAACTCGTCGCTGACCTGCTGCTGAAACTCGGCGGCGGAATTGCCCACCACCATGGCGCCCGTGGCTTCGATGCGCTCCTTCACCGCCGGGTCGGCCAGGGCCGACTTGATGGCTGCGTTCAACTTGTCCACCACCACCTTGGGCGTGCCTTTGGGCGCGGACACGCCCAGGAACGACATGCGGTTGACCGCAGCCAGGCCGACTTCAGCCAAGGTGGGCACCTGCGGCAGGGCAGCCAGGCGTGCCGGCGCCGCCACGACGATGGGCACGAGCCGTTTGTCCTTGATGAACGGCAGCGCCGATGGCAGGTTGTCGACAACGATGGGCACCTGCCCGGCCACGACATCGTTCAGTGCGGGGCCTGAACCACGGTAGGGAATGTGGGTGACGTAGACCTGGGCAGAGCGCTTGTACAGCTCGCCCAGCAGGTGGCCCACACTGCCGTTGCCGGCGGTGGCGAAGCTGAATTTGCCGGGGTTGCTCGACAACGCGCCGACAAAGGCCTTGTAGTCGCGGGCCGGAAATGACGGATGGACCGCAATGACGTTGGGTGTAGCGGCGACATTGATGATGTGCACAAAATCTATGTTCGGGTCGTAGGGCGTGGCCGGGTTGATCGCCGGGTTGGCGGCCATCGTCGAGACCGAGGACATCAGCAGCGTGTAGCCGTCCGGTGCTGACTTGGCGACTTCGCCCGCGCCGATGGCCCCGCCGGCCCCTGCCTTGTTCTCCACCACCACGGTCTGCCCGAGTGCCGGCCCGACCTTCTCCGCGATGATCCGCGCCAGCAGGTCGGTGGTGCCACCCGGGGCAAAGGGCACCACCAGACGCACCGGCCTGCTGGGAAAGGCCTGGGCCGCCACTGGCCCGGGCAGCATCACCGCAACCGTACCCAGCAAGCACATCAAGAGACGGGTGGAGACCATGGTTTGCTTTCGGATGTGGGGGTGGACGTGCAGATCACGGCGGTGTTCGCCGAAACTTGCGCACCACCTTGGTGTCGACCCAGGCTGCAGTGGCGGCGTTCATCTGCAGGAAATGTGGCGATTGCAGGTGCGCCTGGACGGCGGCCTCGTCGTCGTACAGCTCGTACAGGAAAAACAGCGCCGCATCGTCCGGGTCGCGGCAGACGTCGAACTGCCGGCAGCCCGGCTCATCGTCGAGCGAACTCCGAGCGTTGCAACCGATGGCGGCGGCGAAGGCATCGACGTGTGCGGCACGGATTCTGAATTCGACGATCAGGGCTATCACGGTGCTGGGCTCCGGCAGGGGCGATGGGTCGATCGAGACGCAGGTTCGCCGACGATCGTCAGGCGCAATGCTCTACAAAGACTGCAAAAAACGCGGGAACCAGGTCGACAGCCACGGGATGTAGGTGATCAGCAGCACGACGGTGAAGGTGGCGGTCATCAGCGGCCACAGGTAACGCGTGATCTCGCCGATGCCGGCATGGGCCAGCTTGGCAGC
>JANOAQ010000511.1:0-2150 GCA_031411195.1 Burkholderiaceae bacterium
GAAAGCTCCGTGGGCTGGGTTGATGGCGATCAACCAGTCTAGGGCCCGCCCCGGCATGCCGCCACACGGGAAAGTGCGTGGGTGCTGCTCAGCGAGGTGTCCAGATCAGCGCCCGACCCCGGTGCCGGACGCGGAGCCAGACGCGGTGGCGAGAATCAGGCGGCCTGGTTCGCCGCTGCGGCCTGTGCGGCCAGCACCTCGCCGCGCACGGCCTCGGTCAGCTCGGACTTCAGCGCGACGAACTCGGGCGTGGTCTTGACCGAGTAGTGGCGCGGGTGGGCCAGCGGCACCACACGGTCGAGCTTGATGCGGCCCGGCCGGGCACTCATCACCACCACGCGGCTGCCCATGAACACCGCCTCGACGATGTCGAGGGTGACGAAGAGCACCGTCTTGCGCTCAGCCTCCCAGATGCCCAGCAGCAGCTCCTGCATCAGCTCGCGGGTCTGGTGGTCGAGCGCACCGAAGGGCTCGTCCATCAGCAGCATGCGCGGGCCGTTGGCCAGCGCGCGGGCAATCGCCACCCGCTGCTGCATGCCGCCCGACTGCTGCTTGGGGTAATGCGCCTCGTAGCCACGCAGGCCCACCTTGTGGATGAAGGCGTTGGCCGCTTCCAGTTGCTGGGCGCGCGGCAGGCCACGTTCACGCAGGCCGAAGCACACGTTGTCCAGCACCGTCAGCCAGGGAAACAGCGTGTAGCTCTGGAAGACCATGCCCCGGTCGGCGCCCGGCCCGCTGATGCGTGCGCCATCCAGCAGCACCTCGCCCGATGTCTGCCGGTCGAGCCCGGCCACGATGCGCAGCAGCGTGCTCTTGCCGCAGCCGCTGGGGCCGAGGATGGTGATGAAGTCGTTCTCGGCCACGGCCAGGTCGGTGGCCTGCAAGGCCAGCGTGGGCACGCCGCCGGTCTGCGACGGGAAACTGCGTGACACGCCCTGCACGCGCAGGATGGGATCGGCCATGATGCTCATCTCCCCAGTTGCGCCCAAGGAAACAGGCGCCGATTCAGGGCCTTGAAGGCCATGTCGCTCACCAGCCCGATCAGGCCGATGACGATGATGCCGAAGATGATCTGGTCGGTGGCCAGCAGCGCCTGGCTGTCGGTGATCATGTGGCCGATGCCGCTGCTGGCGCCGATGAGCTCGGCCACGATCACGTAAGTCCAGGCCCAGCCCAGCACCATGCGCAGGATCTCGGCGATCTCGGGCGCAGCACCGGGGATCAGCACCCGGCGCACCAGGGATGCATCGGTGCTGCCCAGGGTGTAGGCGGCCTCGACAAGGTCACGCCGGGCATTGCCCACCGCCACCGCCAGCATCAGCACCAGCTGGAAAAAACTGCCGATGAAGATGACGGCCAGCTTTTGGGCCTCGCCGATGCCGGCCCACAAAATCAGCAGCGGGATGAAGGCGCTGGCCGGCAGGTCGCGCGCAAACGAGACGAAGGGCTCGAAAAACGCCTCGATAGGCTTGTAGGCGCCCATCAGCACCCCCAGCGGCAAGGCCAGCGCTGCGGCGATGGCAAAGCCGCCCAGCACGCGCCACACCGTCATGCCGATGTCGCCGGCAAAGCCCATCTCGGTGAGCAGCGTGTACCCGCTCTTCACCATCGTGATGGGGTCGGCCAGAAAGGTCTTCTGCACGAAGCCACCCAGCGTGGCCACCGCCCACACGGCGAAGAACAGCACGAAGAAGGCGATGCCCAGCGCCACCTTGGCGCCGGGTGCTACCGGGGTGAGCGGCTTCATGCAGGGCTTACTTCAAGAAGCGGGTGTCGGCCAGCTTGCTCAGGTCAGGGATGGCCTTGATGATCCCGGCCTCCAACAGCAGGGCCGCGGCCTCCTTGCTGAACTCGGCATGCTCGCCGGCGAAGAATTTCTGGTTGGCCTCGCGGTCTTGCCAGCGCAGGTAGGCCTGGCTCTTTTCGAAGGCCTCACCGCTTTGCTTGACGTCGGCACCCATGATCTCGAAGCTCTTCTTCGGGTCGGCCTTGATCATGGCCAGTGCGTCGAAGTAGCCGTCGGCCAGGGCCTTGGCGGCCTTGGGGTTCTCGGCCAGGAACTTGGGCGTGCAGCCGAAGGTGTCCATCACCATCGGGTAGTCGAGCGTGGTGGCGATGATCTTGCCGGCCTCGGGCTTGGCCCGCACCGC
>JANOAQ010000512.1:0-2076 GCA_031411195.1 Burkholderiaceae bacterium
GCAGGGCGACGTGGGCTTCATCAACGTCTATGCCGGCGGCACCCTGCTCAACAGCGGGCGCATCGTCAAGAGCGCGGGTGCAGGCGAAGCCGATCTTTCGGGCATCACGGTGTCGAACACCGGCGACATGCTGGCCCAAAGCGGCGCCATCCGCCTGCGCAGCAACTTTGTCAACGAAGGCCTGCTGGGCGGCAACGGCCAGTTCACTGTGGACGGCACGCTCACCAACCAGGGCCACCTGGCGCCGGGCGCATCACCGGGCACGCTCACCCTGAACACCCACTTGCGGATGGCCGCCGGCAGCGCGCTCGACATCGAGCTGCAAGACGCCACGCACCACGACCTGCTGCAGGTCAACGGCAACCTCACGCTCGGTGGCACGCTGGCCTTGTCGTGCTTTGGTGCCTGCCACTTCAGCGTGGGCACCGATCTGCTGATCGTTGACGGCACTGGCAGCCTGAGCGGCAGCTTCGACAGCATCACGCTGACCGGCTTTGCGCCCGGCAGCTTCACCGTCAACATCGACAGCGCCAACGCCGATGTGTGGTTGCACGTGAACCAGAACATCGCCGCCGTGCCCGAGCCCGAAACCTGGGCCCTGTGGCTGGCCGGGCTGGGTGCGCTGGGGCTGCTGCGGGGGCGCCGGCGCAGCAACGGGGCTTGAGCGCGCCCCGGGCCTGCGCTAAAGGCTGAAGATCTTGCCCGGATTGAGGATGTTCTTGGGGTCGAGCGCGCGCTTGAGCAGGCGCATCATGTCCACTGTGGCCACGCCCGCCTCGTCCAGCAGGAAGCCCTGCTTGTGCAGGCCGATGCCGTGCTCGCCGGTGCAGGTGCCTTCCAGCCGCAGGGCGTGGTGCACCAGTTGCGCGTTCAGTCGCTCGGCGGTGTCGCGCTGCGCGGGCTGGGCCGGGTCGATCAAGTACGCGATGTGGAAGTTGCCGTCGCCCACATGGCCCACGATGTAGTAGGGCAGGCCGGCTTCGTCGGCTTCGGTCACGGCCTGGCCGATGCACTCGGCCAGGCGTGAGATGGGCACGCAGGTGTCGGTGGTCACCGTGCGGCAGCCCGGCTGAGACGACATGCCGGCAAAGTAGGCGCGGTGGCGCGCCGTCCACAGGCGGGTGCGTTCTTCGGGCGTGGTGGCCCAGGCAAAGTCTTCACCGCCGTGCTCACGTGCCACCTCTTGCACCACCTGGGCCTGCTCGGCCACGCCCGCCGCGCTGCCGTGAAACTCCATCAGCAGCATGGGTTGTTCGCGCAGCGTGAGCTTGTCATGCTGGTTGACGGCGCGCACCGCATTGGCGTCCAGCAGCTCGCAGCGGGCGATGGGCACGCCCAGCTGGATGATGGCGATGGTGGTCTTGACCGCCGCATCGATGCTGGGGAAGTGGCAGATGGCCGCCGACACCGATTCAGGCTGCGGATAGAGCTTGACCGTGACCTCGGTGATGATGCCCAGCGTGCCTTCGCTGCCCACCATCAGGCGGGTGAGGTCGTAGCCGGCGCTGCTCTTCTTGGCGCGGGTGCCGGTGCGGATGACTTCGCCACTGGCCGTCACCACCTGCAGGGCCAGCACGTTTTCGCGCATGGTGCCGTAGCGCACGGCATTGGTGCCGCTGGCGCGGGTGGCGGCCATGCCGCCGATGCTGGCGTCGGCGCCGGGGTCGATGGGAAAGAACAGCCCGGTGTGGCGGATCGCGTTGTTCAACTGGTTGCGCGTGACGCCCGGCTGCACGGTGACGGTGAGGTCTTCGTCGTTGATGCGCACGATGGCATTCATGCGCGACACGTCGATGCTGATGCCGCCCTGCACCGCCAGCAGGTGGCCTTCGAGCGACGAGCCGGTGCCGAAGGCGATCACCGGCACGGCGTACCGGTCGGCCAGGGCCACGGCGGCGGCCACGTCGTCGGTGCTTTCGGCAAAAACCACCGCGTCGGGCGGCGGCACCTCGAAGGGCGATTCATCCCGGCCATGCTGCTCACGCACCACCAGCGCGGTGCTGCAGCGATCGCCAAACCGCGCCTTCAGGGCCGCGATCATCTCGGCAGGCACCGGGCGGGGCTGGATCATGCGGG
>JANOAQ010000513.1:0-14339 GCA_031411195.1 Burkholderiaceae bacterium
TGTTGCGCTGGTTGACGTCGAGCGTGGCCACAAAACCGATGCCTTCGCCTTCACCCTTGAGGTAGTCGTAGCCCCACTCCCACTGCATGCCAGTGGCCTTGATGGTGAGGTCGGCGTTGCTGGTGTCCTTCATGGCCACCACGGTCTTGGTGGCCATCAGGCCCATCACCACCACAATGACAAAGGGCACGACGGTCCAGGCGATTTCTACGGCAACGCTCTCGTGGAAGTTGGCCGATTTGTGGCCCACCGACTTGCGGTGCTTGATGATCGAATAGAACATCACGCCAAAAACCGCAAGGAAGATGACCGTGCAGACGACCAGCATGAAGAAATGCAGGCCTTGAATTTCACTTGCGATCTTGGTGATGGGCGGATGCAGATCCAGCTGGTTCTTGGCCGGGCCACCGGCCAGGTCACCCACCGCCAGCGCAGCCTGCGTGGCGAAGACCATCCCCAGGGCAGCCAAGCCCTGTGCAGCCCGTGTCATCAGCGTTTTAGTCGTCATCTTCGTCATGCTTTGGTTTCGTGATCTACAGCCCGGTCGCCCACGGCGCGCGCCAGACGCAAGGCCCGACGCAGTTCCTGCGCCAGCTCTACCCGCAACTCGGGGTGCACGTGCCGACCTACCCGCACGCGCCGCCCTTCACCCGACAGCTCCACCAGCGAGCCATCGTCGGCCACCGGCTCCACCCGCACCCATTCGGCACGGAACGAGGTGCGCGCCACCGCAGCGCCGAAGCGCTGTTCGACCGACAATTGTCGCCCGGTGAGCAAAATTGTTTCGCGGTCACCCGCATGTCGGGCCACCAGCAGCAGTGCTGCGCCAGCGGCCAACAACTCGATGCCGGTGAACAGCGTCACGACCATGATGCCCTGCGACCAGAAGCCGGCAGCCACCAGCATGGACAAGCCGCAAAGCAGCCCGTAGGCGATTGCCAATTGGCGCGGGGCGATCGACACATTGCGCCGCAACTCGAACAACCAGGCCAGCGGCACGGCCTGTTCGCGGCCAAAGCGCCAGCCTCCATCTCGCCGCGCGGCAGACGGCGCGGGCCAGGGGCTGGGGGCAAGCGTGACGGACATGGAAGAAGGGGCTTGAAAAGTGTTCTGACAGGCCAATGTGATAGGCAATCTGGCCAGATTTCGGCTCAGTTCATCGGCCATGCACACGGCGAACCGTCCGTGTACATGGCGTGCGCCAAATCAAACGCTCATTCTAGCGGACTGGTACCGGCGCGACCGGTTGCGTTCAGTGCGCACATCATTGAAGCCACCTCAAGCTGGCCGTTTGCCCAGGTTGGCCCGCAGGGCATCGAGCGAGACGGTGGCCAACTCACCCCGTTGATCGCGTGGGGGCGGTTTGTAGGCATGCCCGTACACCAGCTCGAAGGTCAACGGGATGCGCCCCTGCGGATCGGCACGCTCGGCCAGCGCGCGGTGCAGGCGCGCCAACCAACGCGGCGTGTGCAGGCCAGCTGCGCGTGCGCCCACATGGCCGCCCAGGCCACGCAATTCGGCCAGCAACGCCTGCGGCGATGACCAGGTCATGCGGATGGTCTCCTGGTCCATCACCGGGTCGGCAAACCCGCCGTGCACCAGCAGATCGCCCAGATCGTGCATGTCGGTGAAGGGCGGATGCGGCGCGGGCCAACCGATGCTGGCATAGACCTCGCGCAGCTCCTTCAGGGTGTCGGGCCCGAAAGTGGAAAACATCAAGAAGCCATCTGCCGCCAGGGCCCGGTGCCAACGCGCAAAGGTGGCCGCCGCGTCAGTGCTGGCCTGCAGGACCAAGTTGGCCCAGACCATGCCCGCCTGCCCTGACGGCACCTCGGTTTCCAGCCATACCGGCGCCTGGGCGGCTTGCCGACGGGCTCCCCAGGCCCACCAGGGCGCCTGCAGGGCCTGCCGGCTGCGCGCCGCCAACGCTGGCGTGGGCTCAACCAGGGACCGCCGCGCATCGGGCCACACAGCCTGCACCGGCGCGACGCCGGCACCGGTGAAGGCCCACCAGTCCAGCCATTGCGCCGGTGCCTGGCGGATGACCGGCAGGCGCTCGGCCATGCGGCGGGCTACTTCCTGGTGCAGCCAGGGCGCAGCATCGGCTTGTGCCCAACGGCGCAACACGCGGTCTACCGCCTTGCTGTCCAGGACGGGTGGCGCGGGCTGATCGGGCATGGGCGGGCAGTATATTGAGCCCATGCCTACCGCCCCGCCCGGCGCCGCAGCGCCGCGCCGGCGCTGGTCTGTCCCCCGACCCTGCGTGCTGTGCTCGCAGTGGGGGCCTGGCGGCCTGTGCACCGATTGCCATAGCCGCTTTGCCGATGCGCCCGTGGCGCGCTGCCCGCGCTGTGCTTTGCCGCAGGTGGCCGGTGCGGTCTGCGGCGCCTGCTTGCGTGTGCCGCCGCCGTTCGACCGCTGCACGGCAGCGGTGGACTACGCCTTTCCCTGGGACCGGCTGGTCAGTGGCTTCAAGTTCAATGGCCATACCGAGTGGGCCGCTCTGCTGGCCGATGTGTTGGGGCAGGCCCTGGCGCGCGAACAGCGCCCGGGCGATACCGCCGCCTCGCTGGTGCTGCCCGTGCCGCTGAGTCCGGCGCGCCTGCGCGAGCGCGGCTACAACCAGGCCTGGGAACTGGCGCGCCGCCTGGCCGCGCGCCAGCGCCTGCCGGCGCAGCAGCAGTGGCTGCAGCGGCTGCGCGACACGCCGCACCAGGTGGGCCTGTCGCGCGTTGAACGCGAGCGCAATCTGCATGATGCGATGTGGGTTCCGCCCCAAGGCCGGGCTGGTGTGGCGGGTCGGCACGTGGCGCTGGTAGACGATGTGATGACCACCGGCATGACCGCCGCCGCCGCCGCCCGGGCGCTGAAGGCCGTCGGCGCAGCCAGCGTACAAGTGTGGGTGGTGGCGCGCACGCCGGCGCCCGATCCTTGAGGCTGCAGGCCGCGACAATCACGGCACCATGTTCAACATCGTGCTTGTGCACCCCGAGATTCCGCCCAACACCGGCAATGTGATTCGCCTGGCGGCCAACACCGGCTGCGCCTTGCACCTGGTCGAACCGCTGGGCTTTTCAATGGACGACAAGCTGCTGCGCCGGGCCGGGCTGGACTACCACGAGTTCACCGCCGTGCAGCGACATGCCGACTGGTCGGCGTTCCTGGCCGCGCAGCAAGTGGCCGGCGGCCGCCTGTGGGCCTTCACCACGCGCGGGGCGCAACCCTTGGCGTCGGTCACCTGGCAGCCGGGCGACTGGTTGGTCTTCGGCTGCGAAACCGCAGGCCTGCCGGCCAACATACGCGACCAATTTGCAGATGACAGGCGGGTGCGCCTGCCCATGCGGGCGGGCCAGCGCAGCCTGAACCTGAGCAATGCGGTGGCGGTGGTGGTGTTCGAGGCCTGGCGGCAGCAGGGTTATGCAGGCGGGGGCTGAATTGCTTACCCCCACGTCGCTTCACTCCTGCCCCCCGAGGGGGCGCTCAGCCGCCTTGGGGCGGCCCGGCGCCGGCTGATCAGGCTTCGGAACGTGCCTCGCGCGTCATCAGCAGGCGCAAGGCCTGGGCGGGCGTCAGGCGGGCCTGCAGCACGGCCACCACCGCCTCGGCGATGGGCATGTCGACCCCCGCCGCCTGGGCACGTGCCAGCAGGGTAGGCGCGGTGAGCACACCCTCGGCCACGTGGCCCAGACGCGCCAGGATGTCGGAAAGGGGTTGGCCAGCGGCCAAGGCCAGGCCCACCTTGCGGTTGCGAGACAAGTCACCCGTGGCGGTGAGCACCAGGTCACCCAGACCGGACAAGCCCATGAAGGTCTCGGCCCGCGCGCCCAGTGCCAGGCCCAGACGGGTCATCTCGGCCAAGCCGCGGGTGATGAGCGCAGCACGGGCGTTCAGGCCCAGTTGCAGGCCATCGGCGATGCCGGTGGCAATCGCCATCACGTTCTTGGCGGCGCCGCCCACTTCGACCCCGGCGGGATCGGCCGCTCGGTAGACCCGCAAACTGTCACTGTGAAAGGCCTGCACGGCCAGGTCGGTGAGTTCATCGTCGGCACTGGCGGCTACCAGCGCCGTGGGCTGGCCGCGCGCCACCTCTTGCGCAAAGCTGGGGCCCGAAAGCACGCCGCAGCGCAGATCGGGGCGGGTTTCACGGGCGATCTCGTGGCCCAGCGCGCCGGTGCCCACCTCAAAACCCTTGCACAGCCACAAAACGCGCGTACCAGGAGGCAAGGCGGCCAACTGGGCACGCAGCCCGGCCATGGGCGTGCCGACGATGGCCAGGCCGGCACCCGCAACGGCATGGGCCTCCCCCGCATCGGCGGTGATGCGCAGGGCCGGCGGCAGCGCAAAGCCGGGCAGGTAGCGCGCGTTTTCTCGCTCGGCCTGCAGGCGTGCGGCCTGTTGCGCATCGCGCGCCCACAACAGAACGGGCTGGCGCTGCGCTGCGTTGATGGCCAGGGCGGTGCCCCAAGCACCGGCGCCCAGCACCACCAGCCGTGCAGGGCCTGCCACAGACGACAGGATCAGTTGTCGCCGTTGCCCGCGGCCTGGGCCTGCTGGGCTTCGAACATGGCCTGGAAGTTCACTTCCGTCAGCAGGATGGGCGGGAAGCCGGCGCGGGTGCAGACATCGGACACGATGGCGCGCAGATAGGGGTAGATCATCTGCGGGCAGACGATGCTGAGGATGCCCTGCAACTGGTCTTCAGGCACGTGGCGGATCTCGAAGATGCCGGCCTGCTTGGCCTCGACCAGGAACAGCGTCTTGTCGTCCAGCTTGGCGGTGACCGTGGCGGTGACCGTCACTTCGTACACGCCATCGGCCACCGGGCCAGCGGCCATGGCCAGGTTGATGTCGACCTGGGGCTGCTGCTGCACCAGCAGGATCTGCGGTGAATTCGGCTGCTCGAGCGACAGATCCTTCAGGTACATGCGCTGGATCTGGAACACGGGGGTATTGTCTTGGTCGGCCATGGCGAAAGGATCCTGAAGAAAAAATCAAAGCCCGCCACCGACGAGGGGACGGGCTGGCTGCGGCGCGGATTATGGCGCAGCGGGGTGGCAGAACCCGTTGATCGGCGCCGTGGCGGAGTACGCAGGCGTGGCTGGGCCCGCCGGCTCAGGCGCCCTGCAGAAGGGGCGTCAGTGCGCCGCTGCGGTCGAGTGCCATCAGTTCGTCACAGCCGCCCACATGGGTGCTGCCGATGAAGATCTGCGGCACCGTGCGACGCCCGGTCAGCTCGATCATGGCGTCACGCGCCTGGGGATCGAGGTCGATGCGCAGCTCTTCGATCTGCTCGACACCGCGCTGCTTGAGCAGTGCCTTGGCGCGGATGCAGTAAGGGCAGACTTGGGTGGTGTACATGCGCACGGCGTTCATGGCAGCGGGCTCGAACGTTGAACAAGCCACGATTGTCGCCGGGAGGCAGAAGCCTTGCAGCGCGCAGGTTGCGTGACCCGTCAGCCGGCTTTCTTCTCGACCGGCAGGCCGGCCTCGCGCCAGGCGGACAGGCCGCCGGTAACGGCGGTGGCTTGCGCATGGCCGGCCTTGCGCAGCAGGGCCGCGGCGCGGCCGGCGCGGGCGCCCGACGCGCACAGCAGCACCAGAGGCAGGGCCTTGTTGCTGGGCAGGTCCTTCGAGCCATCAATGGTGCCCAGCGGAATGTTGCGCGCGCCCACCGCATGGCTGGCAGCAAACTCGGACGGCTCGCAGACGTCGATCAGCACGCCCTTCTCGCGGTTGATCAGGCGCACGGCTTCGGCCGTGCCCACGCCGCCGCCGGCATTCTTTTGAATGACCTGCCACAGCAGCAGGCCGCCCGAGGTGGCGGCCATCAAGATGAGCATCCAGTTGTCGATGATGAACTTCACGGGGGGTGTGCCTGGGCTGAGGAAAACGCGGATTATAGAATTTGCGCTTCCTTCCGACCTGCGCCCAACCATGTACAAGCTTGTGCTGATCCGCCACGGCGAATCGACCTGGAACCTCGAGAACCGATTCACCGGCTGGACCGACGTGGCGCTGACACCCACCGGCGTGGCCCAGGCCCAGCAAGCGGGGCGCCTGTTGAAGGAGGGTGGCTACGAGTTCGACGTGGCCTACACCTCGGTGCTCAAGCGCGCCATTCATACCCTGAACCACTGCCTGGACGAGATGGACCGCGCCTGGCTGCCGGTGGTGAAAGACTGGCGCCTGAACGAGCGCCATTACGGCGGCCTGCAGGGCCTGAACAAGGCCGACATGGCAAAACAGTATGGCGACGCCCAGGTGCTGGTGTGGCGCCGCAGCTACGACACGCCACCGCCCACACTGGACGCCACCGACGCCCGCAGCGAGCGCGGCGACCTGCGCTACGCCGGCCTGCAGCCCGAGCAGATTCCGCTGACCGAGTGCCTCAAAGACACGGTCGCTCGGGTCATGCCCTGCTGGGACGAAGTGCTGGCCCCGGCCATCCGCGCCGGCCAGCGCATCGTCATCGCCGCGCACGGCAACTCGATCCGCGCTTTAGTGAAGTACCTCGACGGCATCGGCGACGCCGACATCGTCAACCTCAACATCCCCAATGGCATCCCGCTGGTCTACGAACTGGACGCCGACTTGAAGCCCATCCGCAGCCAGTACCTGGGCGACCCGGAGGCCGCCGCCAGGGCCGCCGCAGTGGCCAGCCAAGGCAGGGCCTGAACGGGGCGGCCCCACTGGTTTGCCCGCATGGGCAAGGTCCGTCTGATTTGTATGATGACCTGATGAATTTCGCGATCAGCCCTGGGCATGCCCATCGCCACTGAGCCGCAGCCCGCGGCTTCGGCGCCGGCACTGGCCAAAGCCGGCCGCCCGCTGGCGGCCGAGCGCCTGTCCGACCAACTGGCGGCGGCGCTGCGCAGCCGCATCGATTCAGGCGCCCTGCAGCCGGGCGATCGGCTGCCCACCGAGCTGGCACTGGCGGCCGAGTACGCCGTGTCGCGCACCGTCGTGCGCGAGGCGGTGAGCCGCTTGCGCTCGGGCGGGCTGCTGGTGGCGCGGCAAGGTTCGGGCGTGTTCGTCACCGCGCGTGATGTCGCCCGACCACTGGATTTCGACGCCCGCGTGCTGGCCGACCTGGGCGCCGTGCTCGAGGTGGTGGAAGTGCGCCGCGCGCTCGAAAGCGAAGTCGCCGCCCTGGCCGCCACCCGGGCCACCGACGCCCAGCGCGCCGCCATCCTGCAGGCCTTGCAGCAAGTGGATGCCTCGGTGGCCTCGGGCAGCGCGGCGGTCGATGAAGACCTGGCCTTCCACCAGGCCCTGGCCGACGCCGCCGGCAATGCCCAGTTCAACCGCCTGCTGCGCCACCTGGAGCAGTACCTGCGCGACGCCATGTCGGTGACGCGCCACAACGAATCGCTCAAGCCCGAGTACATGGCCCAGGTGTGCCGTGAGCACCGCGCCATCGTGGATGCGGTGATGGCAGGTGATGCCAACGCCGCCCGCGCCGCTGCCACCATGCACATGCACCAGGCCGCACGCCGCCTGCACGACGCCGACGCCCCCCTTTTCCAAGCCCACCAGGCCCGCCAGGGCACCCCGACAGGAGCCACGCCATGACCACTTCGAACACGCTCGGCGTCATCGGCCTGGGCTCGATGGGCCGGGGTGCTGCCCTGTCGGCCCTGCGCCGGGGCGTGCCCACCTGGGGCTTCGACCTGAACCCCGCTGCTTGCGCCACCGTGGCCGAGGCCGGCGGCCACATCGCCGCCAGCGTGGCCGACCTGGCCGCCCGTTGCCAGGCCGTGCAGGTGCTGGTGGTCAATGCCGCGCAGACCGAGGCGGTGCTGTTCGGCGCCGATGGCGTGGCCGCGCACCTGCCGCGCG
Organism: Burkholderiaceae bacterium; assembly: GCA_031411195.1. Classification (GTDB taxonomy): domain Bacteria; phylum Pseudomonadota; class Gammaproteobacteria; order Burkholderiales; family Burkholderiaceae_C; genus Pseudaquabacterium. The sequence continues at coordinate 7,840 of JANOAQ010000513.1, forward strand.
GCGGTGTGGTCGTCACCTCGGCCACGGTCGACCCCACGCTGCCGCCGGTATGGGCCGCGCGCCTGGCCGAGCACGGCCTGCACCTGATCGACGCGCCTGTTTCGGGCGGTGCCGCCAAGGCCGCCAACGGCGAGATGACGGTGATGGCCTCGGGCAGCGATGAAGCCTTTGCCGCCGTGGGCGGCCTGCTCGATGCGGTGGCCGGCAAGGTGTACCGGCTCAGCGACAAGCCCGGCGTTGGCTCGACGGTGAAGATGGTCAACCAGCACCTGGCCGGCGTGCACATCGCCGCCGCCTGCGAAGCCATGGCGCTGGGCATCAAGGCCGGGGCCGATGCCGACAAGCTGTACGAGGTGATCACCCACTCGGCCGGCAACAGCTGGATGTTCGCCAACCGCGTGCCGCACATCCTGGCGGGCGACTACACGCCGCTGTCGGCGGTCAACATCTTCATCAAGGACCTGGGCATCGTGCTGGATGCGGCGCGCAAGCTGGCCTTTCCGCTGCCGTTGGCCGCCGCTGCGCACCAACTCTACCTGGGCACCGCCGGCGCCGGCCACGGGGCCGAGGACGACAGCGCGGTGATCAAGCTGTATGCGGCGCTGAGCGGCATCACCTTGCCCGCGCCGAAGGACCCGCAGTGAATCGGGGGCCGACCCGTGGCATCACGCTGGGCGTGAAACGTGGCATCACGCTGGGCGTGATTGCCGACGACTCCACCGGCGCCACCGACGTGGCCAGCATGCTGGTGCGCGCCGGCCTGCGCACGGTGCAGGTGACCGGCGTGCCGCAAGGCGCGGTGGCGCCAGAGGTGGCGCAGGCCGATGCGGTGGTGGTGGCACTCAAATCACGCACCAACCCGGCCGCTGAAGCCGTGGCCGACTCGCTGGCCGCGCTGCGATGGTTGCAGGACGCGGGCGCCCGGCAGTTCTACTTCAAGGTGTGCAGCACCTTCGACAGCACACCCGCCGGCAACATCGGCCCGGTGGCCGAAGCGTTGATGGCCGCGCTGGCTTGCCCGCAGGCGATCGTCTGCCCGGCCTTCCCGGAGAACGGCCGCACGGTGTTCCGAGGCCACCTGTTCGTGGGCGACCAGTTGCTCAGTGATTCGGGCATGCGCCAGCACCCGCTCACACCCATGACCGACGCCAACCTGGTCACCGTGATGCAGGCGCAAAGCCGCAACAAGGTGGGCCTGCTGCGCCACGACACCGTCGCCCAGGGCCCCACCGCCATCACCGCCCGCCTGGCCGCCCTGCTGGCCGAGGGCGTGCCCCTGGTGGTGGCCGACGCGGTGGACAACACCGATCTGCAGCGCCTGGCCGAAGGTGCGGCCCACCTGCCGCTGTGGGTGGCCGGCTCGGGCCTGGCGCTGGGCTTGCCCGCCGTGCTGGCCGCGCGCGGTTGGGTGACGCTGGATGCGCAGGCCGCCCAGCTAGACCACCTCACCGGCCGCGCCGCCGTGCTGGCCGGCAGCTGCTCGCTGGCCACGCAGGGCCAGGTGGCGCGCTGGATCGCCGCTGGCCGCCCGGCGATGCAGATCGATCCCGCCGCCCTGGCGCTTGGCGAGCCGGTGGCCGCGCAAGCCCTGTCCTGGGCCCTGCAGCAGACCGACACGCCGCTGGTCTATGCCACCACCGATGCCCACACCCTGGCAGGCACGCAGGCCGCGCTGGGCGCGGCCCAGGCCGGCGCGCTGGTGGAGCAGGCCCTGGCCCACATTGCCCAGGGCCTGGTGGCCGCCGGTACTCAACGCCTGGTCGTGGCGGGCGGCGAAACCTCGGGCGCCGTGGTGCAGGCCCTGGGCGTGCACACCCTGCGCATCGGCGCGGCCATTTGCCCGGGCGTGCCGTGGACCCAAGCCGTGCGCGCTGCGGGCCAAACGCCGCTGCAACTGGCGCTCAAGAGCGGCAACTTCGGTGGCCCCGATTTCTTTGCGGCGGCTCTGGCGTGAGTCCCCCTGTGCCAACCCGCGCGAGCGGGCCGAGCGCCGGGCCGCTCCCAAGCCGGCCCGCCATCCCCTCGGGGGATCGGCCGATGTACCCATCGGACGAGGGGCGTCATGAACTACGCTGACCTGCGCCAGGAGATCTGCCGCGTCGGCCGCTCGCTGTTCGAACGCGGCTACGTGCACGCCACCGCCGGCAACATCAGCGTGCGCCTGCCCGACGGCCATGGCTTTTTGATCACGCCCACCGATGCCTGCCTGGGCACCCTGCAGGCCGAACAACTGGCCCACGTCGGCGACGACGGCACCCAGCACAGTGGCGCCCGCGCCAGCAAGACGCTGGCGCTGCACCGGCGCATCTACGCCGCCGCGCCCCAGGCGCAGTGCGTGCTTCACACCCACAGCACGCACCTGGTGGCGCTGACCCTGGCCGCGCCGGGGCAGGGCGTCTGGCAAGCCGAAACCATCCTGCCGCCCATCACGCCCTATTTCGTGATGAAGGTGGGCCGCGTGCCGCTGCTGCCCTACCACCGCCCGGGCGATCCGGCCGTGGGTGACTTGGTGGCGCAAGCGATAACCGCAGCCCACCAGCGCGGCGCCCCGCTGCGCGCGGTGATGCTCGACCGCCTGGGTCCCAATGTGTGGCACGACAGCCCGGCCGCCGCGATGGCCACGCTCGAAGAGCTGGAAGAAACCGCCCGCCTCTGGCTGATGACCCAGCCCCGCCCCGCCCCGCTGGACGAGGCGCAGCTGGACGAGCTGCACCGCCACTTCGGCGCCGTCTGGTAAGCCGCCAGCCAGCACCGCACAGCCCCTCTTACCGAGATCGCACCATGCCCCGCTTCGCCGCCAACCTGTCGATGCTCTACAACGAGCACGCCTTCGTCGACCGCTTTGCCGCCGCAGCGGCCGATGGCTTCGACGCGGTCGAATACCTGTTTCCCTATGCCGTGCCCGCCGCCGAGCTGGCCTCGCGGCTAAATGACCACGGCCTGAGCCAGGCGCTGTTCAACGCGCCGCCCGGCCACTTCGAGGCCGGTGAACGTGGCCTGGCCTGCCTGCCCGACCGGGTGGACGAGTTTCGCCGCGGCTTTGCCGAGCGGGCCCTGCCCTACGCCGCCGCCCTGGGCTGCCAGCGTGTGCATGTGATGGCCGGCCTGGCACCGGCCGGCGCCGACCGCGCCGCCCTGATGGCCACCTACCAGGCCAACCTGGCCTGGGCCGCGCAGCAGGCCGCGCCGCACGGCGTGCAGGTGCTGATCGAGCCCATCAACACCCGCGACATCCCCGGTTTCTTCTTGAACCGCCAGGACGAAGCGCATGCCGTGGTGCAGGCTGTGGGCGCCGCCAACCTGAAGGTGCAGTTCGACCTGTACCACTGCCAGATCGTCGAGGGCGACCTGGCCATGAAGATTCGCCACTACCTGCCCACAGGCCGTGTGGGGCACTTGCAGATTGCCGGCGTGCCCGAGCGCCACGAGCCCGACCTGGGTGAGCTGCACCACCCCTACCTGTTCGAGCTGCTCGACAGCCTGGGCTGGGATGGCTTCGTCGGCTGCGAGTACCGCCCGCGCGATGCCCGCCCCGGTGGCACCAGCGCCGGCCTGGCCTGGCTGCGTGCTTGGCGTGCCAGCAGCAGCGCTCAAGACACGGCCAAACCTCGCCCCGGCGTCGGTTAAGGCCAGCCCGAATAGGCAAGCCCGGCCCGCCGTGCTCACATCCCCCGCTTTCCCGTTTCACCCTTCACCCCACCGGAAACCCGCCATGAAGACCTCGCCCCAACGACTGACCCTGCGCACCCTGGCCACTGCCGCCTTGCTGGCCGCCGCTGCCGGCGCATCCGCCCAGACCGTGCTGAAGATCGGTTACGCCACCACCAAGGAATCGCATTACGGCGTGGGCTCCAACGTGTTCTGCGACGAGATCGCCAAGGGCACTGCCAACCGCTACACCTGCCAGCATTTCCCCAACTCGCAGCTCGGCGGTGAGCGCGAAATGATCGAGGCGGTGCAACTGGGCACGCAAGACATCGTCAACACCTCGACCGGCCCGCTGGGTAACTTCGTGCCCGAGGTCAAGTTGTTCGACATCCCTTTCCTGTTTCGCGATTACGACCATGCCCGCCGCACCATGGACGGCGCCATCGGCCAGGACGTGCTCAAGAAGATGCAGGGCAAGGGCCTGATCGGTCTGGCCTGGGCCGAAAACGGCTTTCGCCACATGACCAACAACAAGCGCCCCATCGTGCAGGCCAGCGACGCCAGCGGCCTGAAGCTGCGCACCATGGAAAACAAGGTGCACATGACCGGCTACAAGACCTTCGGCATCCTGCCCACGCCGATGCCCTTCCCTGAGCTTTTCACCGCCCTGCAGCAAGGCACGGTCGACGGCCAGGAGAATCCCATCCCCGTGATCCTGGCCAGCAAGTTCAGCCAGGTGCAAAAGCACCTGTCGCTGACCGGCCATGTGTACTCGCCGGCGGTGATCATCCTGTCGCCCACGGTGTGGGGCAAGCTGAACGACGCCGACAAGAAGGTCTTCGTCGACGCGGCCGTCAAGGGCGGCATCGCCCAGCGCAAGAAGGTGAACGACGACGAGGCCAACGGCATCGCCCTGCTCAAGAAGGACGGCATGCAAGTGGTCGAGCAGGTCAATGGCGAAAGCTTCCGCAAGGCGGTGGCACCGGCCTATGCCGAGTTTGCCAAGGAGTTCGGCGCCGACAAGATCGCCGCCGTTCAGGCCGTCAAGTAAGCCTGCGCACCGCATCCATCCAGCAGACCAGGGCCCGCTCATGCGCCAGACCATCCTCACCCTCGACCGCTGGCTCACGGGCGCCGCCTGGACCTTGGCCTGCGTGCTGCTGGCTGTCATCTCTGCCCTGGGTATGTGGCAGGTGTTGGCGCGTTTCGTGTTTTCGCAGCCGTCCACCTGGACTGAAGAGTCCATGCGGCGGCTGCTGATCTGGATGGTGATGTTGGGCATCGTGGTGGCTTTCCGCCGCGGCGCCCTGGTGTCGGTCGACCTGATGGTGCGCTCGGCCAAGGGCCACTGGCTGAAGGTGGTGCGCGGTGTGATCACCGGCACCGCCCTGGCCTACCTGGCCGTGCTGGTGTGGTATGGCATCAACCTGGTCACGCGCATCCGCTTTCAGACCTTTGCCAGCATGGAGCTGAGCATGGGTTACGCCTACGCCGCTTTGCCGGTGGGCGCCGCGCTGGCCATGTTGGCCGTGGTCGCGAACCACCTTGACCCGCTGAACGAAGAACTCGACAACGCGCAATGAGGGCCCACCCCCGAAGCGCCTTCGGCGCTCCCCCTCAAGGGGGCCTCGCCAGGCACGCCAACGGCAAAGCCGGTTCCGCAGCGTCTGCTTGGGCAGACCTCCATCCACTGATCCGTCGGGCCCCGCCATGTCACTGACTCTACTCATCACGATGCTGCTGGCGTTTGCCTTCAGCATTTCCATCGCGGTGGCCATCGGAGGCTCGGCGGTGCTGGGCATTGCCCTGTTCGATCCTGAGCGCCTGGTGCTGGCGCCCAAGGAGATGTTCACCGCCATCGACAAGTTTCCGCTGGCGGCGATTCCGTTCTTCATCCTGGCCGGCAACTTGATGGAAACCGGTGGCATCAGCCGCCGCTTGGTCGACTTTGCCAAGAGCCTGGTGGGCGGCGTGCAGGGCGGCCTGCCCATGACGTGCGTTCTCACCTGCATGATTTTTGCTGCGGTGTCGGGCTCCAGCGTGGCCACCACCTTCGCCATCGGCGCCATCCTGATCCCGGCGCTCATCAAGCACGGCTACCCCACCGCCTACGCGGCCGCGCTGCAGGCCACCTCGGCCGAACTGGGCGTGATCATCCCGCCGTCGATCCCGATGATCCTGTTCGGCGTGTCGGCAGAAGTGTCCATTGGCGAGCTGTTCATCGCTGGCGTGGTGCCGGGCTTGTTGATCGGCTGCGTGCTGATGCTCTTCGTGCACCTGTACTGCCGCTGGAAGGGCTGGGGCCTGAAGGACGGCGACGGCCGCCTGGGCGTGGGCACAGCCACGGTGAAGGCCACCTTCGCGTTGCTGATGCCGGTGATCATCCTGGGCGGCATCTACGGCGGCATCTTTACGCCCACCGAGGCCTCGGTGGTGGCGGTGTTCTATGCCTTGGTCGTGGGCCTGTTCATCCACCGAGAGCTGGCCTGGGCCGACCTGGTGCCGGTTTTCAAGAAGAGCGTGATCAGCAGCGCGGTGATCATGTTCATCATCGCCAATGCCGGCTTGTTCGCCTTCCTGATTACCCGTGCCGGCGTGCCTGACGCCATCGGCGGCTGGCTCAGCGAAGTGCTCAAGAGCCCCGCCTGGTTCTTGCTGGGCGTGAACGTGGCGCTGTTCATCATCGGCATGTTCATCGAGACCAGTGCGGCCATCATCGTGCTGGCGCCCATCCTGGTGCCGGTGGCGCGCCACTTCGGCATCGACCCGGTGCACTTCGGCATGGTCATGGTGGTCAACTTGGCCATGGGCATGATCACGCCGCCCTTCGGTGTCAATTTGTTTGCCGCCTG
>JANOAQ010000514.1:0-9200 GCA_031411195.1 Burkholderiaceae bacterium
CAGCATCGGCAGCGAAGAGTTCAACATCGACAAGCTGCGCTACCACCGCATCATCATCATGACCGACGCCGACGTGGACGGCGCGCACATCCGCACCCTGCTGCTGACCTTCTTCTACCGGCAGATGCCGGTGCTGGTGGAGCGTGGCCACATCTACATCGCGCAGCCGCCGCTGTACAAGGTGAAGGTGGGCAAGCACGAGCAGTACCTGAAAGACGGCCCCGAGCTGGACAACTTCTTGCTGAAGGTGGCGCTGGAAGGTGCGGTGGTGCTGCCCGATGGCGTGGCCGGTGTGGAAGGTGCATCGGCTGCTGCCGGAACCCGCGCGCCGCTGCAAGGCGAGGTACTGCAAGACCTGGCCGCCAAATACGTGCTGGCCACCCACGTGATGAACCGTCTGGGCAACTGGATGGACCTGGACGGCGTGCGCGCCATCACCAACGGCCTGACGCTGGACCTGGACAGCACCGCCGCGGCGGAAGCCAGCGCCATCGCGCTGCAAGCGGCGCTGCACGACGCCGTGGTGGAGGCGCAGTTCGACACCCGCACCGACAAGCACCTGCTGCGCATCAGCCGCCGGCTGCACGGCAACATCAAGAGCAGCGTGATCACGCAAGACTTCGTGCACGGCGGCGACTACGCCGCGCTCAGCCAGGCCGGCCAGACCTTCAAGGGCCTGCTGGGCGAAGGCGCCGTGGTGCGCCGCGGCGAGGGCGAGCGCGCCAAGGAGATGTAGGTGGTCGATTTCCGCGCCGCGATGGCCTGGCTGATCGGCCAGGCGGAGAACGCCGTGGGCCGCCAGCGCTACAAGGGCCTGGGCGAGATGAACCCCAGCCAGCTGTGGGAGACCACGATGGACCCGACCGTGCGCCGCCTGCTGAAGGTGCAGATCGACGACGCCATCGAAGCCGACCGGGTGTTCACGATGCTGATGGGCGACGAGGTGGAGCCGCGGCGCAATTTCATCGAATCGAACGCGTTGCGGGCGGCGAATATCGATGTGTAGTTTCCAACGTCGCTGACTGCAAGGGGTCATCCGACCGCAGCTGCTGTGCAGCCGATCACATCAACCCGTGCGTGCTACCATTGTGCTTACATTGCAGACTGGGAGCGTCGTCATGGAAGTGGCAATCCGCAAGATGGGCAACTCTCAGGGTGTACTGATTCCGAAACCAATCCTGGCCCAGTTGGGGCTGGAGGGCACGGCCGATCTGCAGGTGCGTGACGGCGTGATAGAGATCCGTGCCATCCGTCGCAATCCGCGAGAGGGCTGGGCCGACGACGCACGCCAGATTGCGGACCAGGGCGATGACGCTTTGGTTTGGCCGGCGTTCGCCAATGACGGCGACGACGAACTGGTCTGGTAGTGAAGGCCGGTGACATCTGGTTGGCCCACCTCGACCCGACGGTGGGCAGCGAGATCCAGAAGACACGGCCTTGTGTCGTGATTTCGCCGGACGACATGAATGCGCATTTGCGCACCGTCATCGTGGCGCCGATGACCACAGGATCGCGGCCAGCGCGCTTCCGCATCGCGCTCACCTTCCAGGGCAAGCATGGGCTGATCTTGCTTGACCAGGTTCGAACCCTCGACCGTGCGCGCCTGGTCAATCGATTGGGTGCCCTGCGGCCGGTCACGCTGGCTGCAACGTTGCAAACCCTGCAGGCCATGTTCGCGCCGTGATCCGTCGTGGTCGTGTCTTGTTTGACGGTGACCCCGGCTCGTGACCCACAAGCAAGCCGACATCGCCTCGCTGCACCGGCTGGCCGGCGCGCGCAGCCTGGATCTCTTCGGTTCAGCCGTGCGTGAGGATTTGGACCCGAAACGAAGCGACCTCGACTTTGTTGTTGAGTTTGATGAACGCCCCCACGTGGCCAACGTCGGCGCGTTTTTCTAGTTGAAAAAAGGGCTCGAACGTCTGTTTGCCAGGCCGGTGGGTCTGCTGACCGACCGAGCCATCCGTAACCCCTGCTTTCGGCAGCGCCTGGCCGCTGAACGGCAGCGGCTCCCACCGCGCGGCCTTGATGCCGACTGGCGTGCCCCGTACACCAGCTGAGGCGCTTCGGGCGCCAGTGTCACCGGCTCCCGCTGCTCTAGCCACACGCCAGCAGCGAGATCGAGAAGATCGTGACCACCACGGCTCTGGACTTGCGCAACGCCCAAGGTCGAGGGCCCAAGTTGACGGTTGGATCGACCGCTCGCCGAATATGTCGATCGGATCAACAAGTCGCCAGGGATAGGTCGATTTCCGGCCCTTCGATCGACACCTGGCCTTCGACCCCAGCAAGCCCTTCAACGACCGAGACCGGCGCGTGGGAGCCGTGGCTGCTCTACATGCTCAGCGGTGTGACGGAGACGGCCCGCTGGACCATGAACAAGATCGTCGTTGTGCGTGGGCTGCTCGAGGAGACCACGGAACGGATGCGGCGAGACGCCAGCCAGATCTACTCTCGCGAGTTGGCTGAACTGGTGTTCGTGCGGCCGTACTGCCGGATCGCGCACGGCGTTGAGGCCAGGCTGGCCAAACGCCAGACCGCGAGCATCTATCTCAAGGAGCTCGCGACGATCGGCATCCTTCGAGAGCTCAAGATGGGCCGGGAGAAGATCTTCCTCAACCCCGCGTTCATCGATTTGCTGAATCGTGACTGATCGATCTGGGCGCGCGCCGAGCGGATGGACAGATCGAGACCAACGCAGTCCTTGGACGGCGTGGCACAACAGGAGACCCGCGAAAACCTCTACGAGCAGGTCTGGCGCGAACCCATGTTGCGCGTGGCATAGCGCCACGGCGTCTCGTCGATTTTTCTGGCGAGGGTCGGGGAGCCAGACGCGCTTGAAGCGCTGCTCGCCTGGAAGGGGCGCGCCGTAAGGCCAGTCGCAACAACCCATGCAGATCTTCCACCTGCCCTTTGGCACCGCCGTCGCTGAGTCGTTGTCGGCGCGCGCGCGCCAGCGCAACCAATCTGGCGCCCTGCGTTTCTACTTTGGCCAAGCAGGGGACAGTTCTACTTTGGCTTGACACACAGATCTGCGCGGCGCAGCGCGTCGGTCCGAGCGGCTGCGCCAGTCGTTGGACTGCCGAAGCACCGTTGGCAGGGCTACCTAGGGCGTCGGCATGTGGACAGCAGGCCCCCGTGGCGATCAGCTCACGCGGCGCGACGATGCGAGAGCAGGCGGTCGTACTCGCGTTTGACGACGCCGTAGCACTCGCAGCTGTGCTGCTCCAGTCCCGGCCGGTCCAGTACCTTGATGTGGCCACGCGCGTAGCTGATGAGCCCCAGTCTCTGCAACCCCAGCGCCGCTTGAGTCACGCCCTCGCGCCGCACGCCCAGCATGTTGGCGATGAGCTCCTGCGTCATGCGCATGTCGAACCCGGGCAGGCGGTCCAGGCTCAACAGCAGCCAGCGGCACAGTTGCTGGTGCACCGAGTGGTGGCGGTTGCACGCCGCCGTCTGCGTCATCTGCGTGATCAGCGCCTGCGTGTAGCGCAGCAGCAGGTGCATCACCGGCGCCGAGTTGTTGAACTCGTGCCCGATGATCCTGGCGTTGATGCGGTAACCCTCGCCCGCACTGCGAACCACTGCGGTGCTGGGCGTCGATCCGCCGCCCGTCAGCAGCGGCACACCGACCAGCCCCTCGCGCCCGACGACGGCGATCTCGGCCGATGCCCCGTCTTCCATCACGTACAGCAGCGACACGATGGCCGAGGTCGGGAAATAGGCGTAGTCCAGCGCCACACCGGGCTCGGAGACGACACACCCCAGCGGCAGTTCGACCCATTCCAGGTGCGGCAGCCAGCGGGCCAGATCGGCGTCGGGCAAGGCCGCCAGCAGTTCATTGCTGCGGGGGCTGCGGTGCTTGGTCATGGCCGGCGCGTTCAGGCGCGACCCGCCGGCGCCGTGGCGGCCTCGGCGCTGCCGGGCTGGGCCAGCGGCAGGCTCACCACGAACCGGCTGCCGCGCCCGGTGCCGGCACTGTGCGCAACCACCGTGCCCCCATGCGCTTCGACGAGCGAACGCACCACGCTCAGGCCGATGCCGAGACCGACGCCGCGAAAGCCGATGGCCGGAATGTCCTGCGCGAAAGGTTCGAAGATCGTGGGCAGGGCCAGGGCCGTGATGCCGATGCCGCTGTCCGACACACTCAGCTCCGCTGCATCGCCTTTCACCGCCAGCGCGAGCTGGATGCGCCCGAGGTCGGGGCTGTACTGCGAGGCGTTGTCCAGCAGGTTCCTCACCAGCTGCTGCAGCAGGTCGGCCTGGCCCGCCACCATCACCGGGGTTTCGGGCAGGCGCAGGGTGAAGGTTTGCAGGCGCGCGTCCATCGCCGCCCGGCACTCGGCCACCGCGGCATCGACGATCTGCACCAGGTTCACGTGCTGCCGGTTGAGCTGGAAGGCCGCCCTGCCGGCGCGCGCCACCTCCTGAACCGAGGCCACCAGGCGCGTCATGTTCTCGACCTGCTTTTCGATGATGGACTGCGCGCGTGGCAACAGTGGCTCGGCCGACCTCACCTGGCCCAGCATGGCCGCGGCCAGGCGGATGGGCGCCAGCGGGTTGCCCAGCTCCTGGGCCACCAAGGCCATGAACTCGGCGTGCCGGCGCAATGCCCGTTCCGACGAGGCCTGCAGGTCTTGCGCGGTCAGCACCGCCAGCACCAGCTGTTCGTTGGCCTCACGCAATTCGGCGGCGCGCCGTTGCTGGTCTTCCAGCGCCCCACCGTGGCCCGCCACCGGGTCGCGCAGCGCCTGCACCAGCGGCGGCGCGGGTACGCCGTCTGGCGGGGCGGGCACCGCGCCCTCGCGGCTGTAGAAAGCGGCGCAGCCCAGGCCCTGGCGCTTGGCGGCGTACATCGCGCCGTCGGCCCGCTCCAGCAGGGTCTGGATGTCGTCGCCGTCGTCCGGATGGATGGCGATGCCGATGCTGGCCGTGAGCCGCATCACCTGGTCGCCAATGCGGCTGGGCGCGGCCAGCGCCAATATCAAGGCGTCTGCAATGCGCCCGGCGTCGGCGGGCTCGGTGATCTCGGTGAGCAGGATGACGAACTCGTCGCCGCCATAGCGGCACACGGTATCGGCGTCGCGCACGGCGGCCACCAGACGGTGTGCCACCACCTTCAGCACCTCGTCGCCGATGGCGTGGCCCAGGCTGTCGTTGACCTGCTTGAAGTTGTTCAGGTCCATGAACAGCACGGCCAGGCGGCGCTCATGGCGTTTGGCCGCGGCCAGGGCCTGGGCCAGGCGGTCCAGCATCAGCGCGCGGCTCGGCAATTCGGTCAGGCCATCGAGGTCGGCCGAGCGCGTCACCCGGGCCAGCGCCGTGGCGGCAATCTCGGCTTCGCTCTGGTTGCGCAGTGCCGTCAGGATCAGCTGCTCGTTGGCCGCCAGCAGCTTTGCCGCTTCGCTGCCGCGCAGCAGGTTTTCGGCCACCACCACCTCCTGCAGTAGCCGCGCCAGCACCAAGCGCGCCGAGGCCACCTTGAGCTCGACCTGCGAGAGTTCATCGGCCGCATCACGTTCGGGGCCGGCGGCGGCAGCGTGGTCGTCGTTCATACAGGGTGGTTGTTCAGCGTGGGCTCAGGCCTTGGAGGGCTTGTTGTCGTCGTCGTGTGGCCCGCCCTCGCGCTTGCGCGTCGGCCGGCCGCCGAGCAGCCCTTCCTGGCCCGCCAGCATGCCGCCCATCTGGATGCCGTTGCTGTCGATGGTGTAGGCGCGCAATTCGTTGGAATGCGAACTGGCGCGAACCTTCACCACGGCCATCACGCGCAGCAGCTTGCTTTCGACCTCGATGTAGCGCTGCACGATGATGGCGTCGGTGAGGAAGGCCGAGCCATAGGGGCTGAAGCGCAGGTCGGTGTAGCGGTCTTCGAGTTCGGAAGTCAGCAGCACCGTGACGCCGATGGCCGAGAACGCCGTCACCATGCGCAGCAGCGCCTCGCGGAAATCGGCGCGGAAGGTCGGCGCCAGCGTCAGCTCAAAACCCGTCAGCGAGTCGATGACCACCCGTTTGGCGCCGAGCCGGCGGATCTGGTCCATCAGCAGGAACGTGATCTCGTCGATGGACAGTTCCGAGGCCTGGTTGTTGAGCAGCGCGACTTTGCCTTGTGCGATGAGGTCGACAATGATCTGGCTGCGCGTGCGGTTGGGGCGCTGTTCGAACGAGGCCACGATGCCGAATTCGCCCACCCGTGCGCCCTCGGCCAGAAAGGCCGACGCCAGGATGGTCTTGCCCGACCCGGACGGCCCCGCCACCAGCAGTGAATAGCCGCAGGGCAAGCCGCCCCCCAGCATCTCGTCGAGCCCGGCCACCCCCAGCGACAGCCGCGAGATGATGGTGGACGTTGCCGCCTTTCGGTCATCGGCCCCGGCCTCGATCGACGCCAACGAGCCGGCGGGGGCGAACACCGTCAGGCCGCTGGCGTCGATGCGAAAGGTGTGCAGCCCAGGCAGCGTGGCCTGGCCTCGCATCTTCAGCACCTCGAGCTTGCGCACCATGGAATTGCGCAGCACGCTCTGGCGCATCCAGATCAGGCCGTCAGCCACCGTGAACACCGGGTTGGCGTCAAGCTCAGTGACGTACTCGCCGATGAGGAAGCTCGTCGCCTGCCAGGCCGTCATCAGCAGGCCGAGCTGCTGTATGAAATCCTGCACCGCGTTGCTCGGCTGCTGGCTGATATCGCGGGCCTGCATGATCGACCGGAACGAGTCGACGAACACCAGCGCCGGGCTGTGCGCGGTGACCTCTTCGCGGATGCGCTGCAAGACGCGGTCGAGTTGCCCGGCGCCGGCCTCTTCGGACAGGCTGATGAAGCGCACGCGGCCGCCCAGTGCGGCGCTGTCGAAGAAACTGAACTGCTGCTGGTAGCGCAACATCTTCAGCGGCGGTTCGCCCAGCACGGTGAAATAGATCGCCGGCCGCTCGGGCGTGGCCAGCGCGAACATGATCTGGTGCGCCAGCGTCGTCTTGCCGCTGCCGGGCTGGCCGGCGATGAGGTTGAACGAAAACTCGGGCAGCCCGCCGCCGAGCACAGCGTCCAGCCCGGGCACCCCGGTGGCCAGTCGATTGATGGTGACTTGGGTGCTCATGACGAGGTGTCCTGGGTTGGCGGTTTGCCGCTGGGTTTGCCGCTGGGCGGGCCCCAGGCCGACCGCAGCAGGCGCTCGGCCAGCGACGCCCCGATCAGTGAGCCCAAGAGGTGGTGGAAGCCTTCGAACATCTCGTTGCCAGCGACCCGCGCCGCCGCCGCCGTCTGCAACAGAAACAGCGCCTCCAGCGCCGGCAGGTCCAGCTCGGCAGCAGCACCCCGCCCCGCCGACGCCAGCCACGGGTGGGCCTGCGCCGTCAGATACACGCAGCGGCTGAACAGCGCCACCACGCCGCGCGCCCCGATGATGGGGCGCAGGCTGGCCGCGGCGTCGCTCCAGACCGCGACGACGGCGGCGGCGACCTCGTCCACGCTGGCGCCGGGGGCCAACCGGCTTGCCAGTGGAGAAGCGCAACTCAGCCCCGGATCGCCCGTGGCCGACCTCGAAAGCTCTTGTCCCGACATATGGCACCCCGCGTTTGAGTCAGGTCGGGTACCGGAATGGCCATCGGAACCCGCCGATGGCGCAGCTTAGGCGGCTTCTGTCAGGGGGTATGTACGGTGCCGTACCCGGTCAACCCATGCCCGCGCGCGCGGTGCGTGCGCGGGACGTGCGCGGGACGTGTCCTACACGGGCTCGCGCCGGCGGCCGATGCCGCGCACGCGCGCCTGCTGTCACATTCACTGCAACAGAGCCCAAACGCCTACGCAGAGATCCACATGACATCAGACGACTCGTCCACGCGCAAATTGAACAGCGGCACGTTTTTGCAGAAGCCTCAGATGCTGCACACGGCGCTGGTCGTTGCGGCGGTGGTGCTCTGTTTTGCCATGCTGTCGTTCTACGGCTCCCTGGTGCAATCACAGGTCAAGCGTGGCGAAACCTTCCGCGAAGCGCAGCGCGCGGGTCTGAATGGGGTCAGCGAAGGCCGCTTGGAGCGCCCCGCTCGGGCTCCAGGCGCCAACAACGTCCCGCTATTGGCCAGCGTCAGCCCGCGCTGATCCTCACGCCGCGAACGCCCCGGTTTGGCCCCGTTGTTGTTGCGCGGCTGACTCGCAGGCCCAGAAGATTGCCTGGGCTGGGATGAAGCCCCAGCGCCTTGAGGATGACCCTGATGACGACGCCCGAGCCCGTGGCTGCCAGCAACGCCCGCCCGGCGCCCGGTGAGGTCGCCGACCGCCGCCGCAAAGCCGGATCGCTGCCGGGCGCATCACCGACCTCATCCCGTGTTGAACCGCCCAGCGAAACCTTCGCCACCCTGATTCCGGAGATCAGGCTCCTGGTGGGCCTGACGACCGCGGCGGTGATCATCGCCGCGCTGTATTTCGGCCGCGAGATCCTGATACCGCTGGCCCTGGCGCTGTTGCTGGGTTTCGTGCTGCACCCGTTGGTGGCCTGGCTCAAACGGCTCGGGCTGCCATTGCTCGTGGCGGTGACGCTGGTGGTCACGCTGTCGCTCGGGGGTGTGGTGCTGGCCGGCGTCGCGCTGGGCCACCAGGTGTCTTCGCTGAGCCAGCAGCTGCCGACCTACCAGTCCAACATCCGCCAGAAATTGCGCGATCTTCGCGTTGCTGCGCTCGGGCCGGGGATGTTCGACGGGGCGGTGGAAACGCTGAACGTCGTCAAGCAGGAGGTGGAGAAAGCCACCGCCGAAGGCACGCCGGAGGCCGGCGCAAAGCGGCGCGGGCAGCCGCCGGCCGTGCAGCGCGTGCGCATCGATGCCACGCCGCCGACGCCGTTCGAGAACGCACTGGCCTGGATCGAGGCAGCCATCGGGCCGCTGGCCACGGCCAGCATCGTGCTCGTGTTCCTGTTTCTCGTGCTGCTCGACCGCGACGACTTGCGCGACCGGCTGTTGCGCCTGCTCGGCGGCAACCTGCACCGCTCGACCGACGCGATGGACGAAGCCGGTCGTCGCATCAGCAAGTACCTGACGATGCAGCTGGTCGTCAACCTGACCTACGGCATCCCGATGGCCGCCGGCCTGTGGTTCATCGGCGTGCCGGGCGCGCTGCTGTGGGGCGCCGTGGCATCGATCATGCGCTTTGTGCCCTACGTGGGGCCGATGATCGGCGCGGTGGCGCCGATCGCGCTGGCCTTCGCCGTCGACCCGGG
>JANOAQ010000515.1:0-4356 GCA_031411195.1 Burkholderiaceae bacterium
CGGCTTCAGCGCCGCGCTGGCCCAGGACGTGCTGCGCTTCAACGGCAAGCTGTTCAAGGGTGCGGCGGTTGATGGCTACGCCCTGCTGCTGACCAGCGCGCAGATCGACGGCCTGCTGCAAGCCGCCAAGGCCAACTGGCGCGAGGTGGAGCCCGCCATCTTTGGCACTCTGCTGGAGCGTGCGCTGCACCCTGACGAACGCCATGCGCTGGGCGCGCACTACACGCCACGCGCCTATGTGGAAAGGCTGGTGCTGCCCACGGTGGTGGACCCGCTGCGCGCCGATTGGGCCAATGCCCAGGCCGCCGCGCTGCTGCTGGCCAACGAGGCCGATGCGCTGGACGGCAAGAAGCGCGACGCCAAGCTGGACGAAGCGCGCGCCGAGATCCGCCGCTTTCACCACCAGCTGTGCAGCACCCGCGTGCTCGACCCGGCCTGCGGCAGCGGCAATTTTTTGTACGTGACGCTGGAGCATTTGAAGCGGCTTGAAGGCGAAGTGCTGAACCAGCTGGACGCCCTGGGCGACAGCCAGGAAAAGCTGGGCCTCGAAGGCGAAACGGTGACGCTGCAGCAACTGCGCGGCATCGAGATCAACGAGCGCGCCGCCGCCCTGGCCGAGTTGGTGCTGTGGATAGGCTGGCTGCAGTGGCACATCCGCACCCAGGGCGCCAACAGCGTGGCCGAGCCGGTGGTACACGACTACCGCAACATCGAATGCCGAGATGCGGTGCTGGCCTACGACCGGGTAGAGGCGGCGGTGGATGCCGAAGGCCGCGTCATCACCCGCTGGGACGGCAAGACCACCAAGCGGCACCCGGTAACGGGCGAAGCCGTGCCCGATGAAGCGGCGCAGGTGGCGCAATGGGCCTATGTGAACCCACGCCGGGCCGAGTGGCCGGCGGCGGATTTCATCGTGGGGAATCCGCCGTTCATCGGTGCCGGGCCGATGCGCGGCGCGCTGGGCGACGGCTATGTGCAAACGCTGCGCAGCACCTGGCCCGAGGTGCCTGAGAGCGCCGACTTCGTCATGTACTGGTGGAACCACGCCGCCGCCACGGTACGGGCTGGAGAGGCCCGGCGCTTTGGCTTCATCACCACCAACAGCCTGCGCCAGACCTTCAACCGCCGCGTGATCGAGGCGCACCTGGGCGCCAAGAATCCCTTGACACTGGCCTTTGCCATCCCCGACCACCCGTGGGTGGACAGTGCGCAAGGCGCGGCGGTGCGGATTGCGATGACGGTAGGCGCCGGCTCCGGCGAGGTAGGCCGACTGCTTTTGGTTTCGGACGAAGACGTCGCCGGCGGTCGCGAAGAAGTGGGGGTTCAGCTGGACGAGCGCCAAGGACTGTTGCACGCCGACCTGCGCTTGGGCGCAGATGTAACGGGCGCAGGACCTCTCCAGGCCAATGCCGCAATCAGCAGCCGAGGCCATGAGATTGGCGGAGCCGGGTTTATCGTCTCCCGCAACGAGGCCCGTGCAATGGGTTTGGGGAACATTGCCAACTTGACGGACCACATTCGCGAGTACCGCAACGGCAGAGACCTTGCAAACGGGCCTCGGGATGTTCTAGTGATCGACATGTTCGGCCTATCAGCAGAGGCGGTGCGGAGCAGGTTCCCGTCCGTTTTTCAATGGCTGCTAGAGCGGGTTAAGCCAGAACGCGACCAGAACCGTTTGGTGTCAGTTCGCGAGAACTGGTGGCTGCACAGACGCTTGCGCCGTGACCTTCGTGCAATGAACTCCGGCTTGGCCCGCTACATAGCAACGGTTGAAACCAGCAAGCACCGCTACTTCCAGTTTCTGCACTCGGAGATTCTCCCCGACAACATGCTGGTCGCTGTCGCTCTTGACAATGCGGTCGCACTCGGTGTGTTGAGCAGCCAAGTTCATGTGGAGTGGTCACTCGTCAATGGAGGCCGCCTCGGCGTTGGCAACGACCCGCGCTACAACAAAACCCGCTGCTTCGAAACCTTCCCCTTCCCCGCCGAAGACACCGGCCTGACGCCCGAACTGAGCGACCTCATCCGCAACCTGGCCGAACAACTCGACGCCCACCGCAAGGCGCGGCAGGCGGCGCACGAGGCCGTCACGCTGACCGGCCTGTACAACGTGCTGGCCAAACTGCGCAGCGGCGAGGCGCTCACTGCCAAAGACAAGGGGCTGCACGAGCAAGGCCTGGTCAGCGTGCTGCGCACCCTGCACGACGAGCTGGACACCGCCGTGCTGCAGGCCTATGGCTGGGCCGACCTGGGGCCGGTGCCTTGGGGCCACGAAGCCGCCCGCGCTGCCTGGACCGATGCCCTGCTCGAACGCCTGGTGGCGCTGAACGCCAAACGCGCCGCCGAAGAAGCCCAGGGCCTGGTGCGCTGGCTGCGGCCTGAGTTTCAAGACCCCGCGCGCCGCGCTGCCGCCGCTGCGGCTGCCGCTGCTGCCCGCACCACTGCGGAACCTGCCCAAGCCCAGCCGGTGCAAACCGAAATCGACACCGGCCCGGAGCAGACCGAAGACGACGCCACCGCAGCAGACGCCGTGGCCAAGGCCGGCACAGCGCCAGCCCTGCCCGCCGAGCGCCGCCCCTGGCCAGCCGAGCTGCCAGCCCAGATGCGCGCCGTGGCCGACGTGCTGGCCGCCACCCCCGGCGCGCTGGCCGAGCCGGCGCTTGCCGAGCGCTTCACCGGCCGAGGCCCGTGGAAAAAGCGCCTGCCGCAAATCCTGCAAACCCTGGAAGCCCTGGGCCGCGCCCGGGCCGAACCGGCCGCCAACGGCAACGAAACCCGCTGGCGGGCGGCTTGATGGCAACGCGCTCTGCTGAGGGCGTTGGGTAGCCGGCGCAGCGAAATAAAGGGGGAGCCGGCCAGCGGCCGGCGGAGGACATTCGCGGAGCCGGCTACCCAACGTCCTCGGCAGCCAGAACCACCGACGCCAACATTGGCCGTATATTTGTCAACTTTCAAAAAAATACGGCCAATGCACTATCTGCCGCTGCCCGACTTGGCCGCACGCCAGGTGATCGACGCCACCACGGTGTTCACCGAGCACCGGCGGGTGCAGGCACTGGCGCGCGATGTGGCGGGCGGTATGTACTGGAAGCGCCAGGGCCCCTATGAATACCTGGTGCGCACCCAGCCCGACAACCGCCAGGCCCGCATCGGCCCACGTTCACCTGAAACCGAGGCAGCGCTGGCCAGCTTCAGCACGCGCAAGGAAGCGGCCGAAACGCGCCTGAAAGCACTGCGCCAGGCGCTGACCGAAGCCGAGCGCCTGAACAAGGCGGTGAAGGCCGGCCGCACACCCGCCTTGGTGGTGACGCTGCTGCAAACCCTGGACGACGCCGGCCTGGGCGAGCACTTCACCGTGGTGGGCACGCATGCGCTGTATGCCTACGAGTTGGCAGCCGGCGTGCGCATCGTGCCGGCCGCACTGGCCACGCAAGACGTGGATCTGTTGTGGGACGCACGCCGGCGGGTGCGCTTCATCAGCGATCCGGCCAAGCTGGACAGCTCGCTGCTGAAGGTGCTGCAACGGGCCGACAAGACCTTTGAGCGCAAGCTTGGGCAAAACGAGACGGCCATCAACGCCCAGGGCTTCGAGGTGGATTTTTTACGCCGCCAGACTGAAGGCGACGATCCGCATCCCTTCCGCTTCTCGGACGACGAGGGCGATCTGTGGCCGGTGCAAGCCGTGCGTGCATCGGTACTGACCAATGCCCCGCGCTTTGAGCACCCAGTGATCTCAGCCACCGGCCGCATGGCCATGATGCGCACCGTGGCGCCCACCACCTTTGTGTCGTTCAAGCGCTGGATGGCCGAAAGCGCGCCGCACCGGCCCGAACCCAAACGCCGCCGCGACCTGCGCCAGGCCGACATCGTGCAGGCCTTGCTGGACGAGGGCTTGCTGGCCGGCTGAACACGGCGCCCAGCCGCCGCATCAGCGGCGGCGGCAGATCAATCCGCCTGGATATTGCCCGCCTTGACCACCCGGCCCCACTTGGCCAGTTCGTCGTGCAAGAAGCGGCCGAAGGCCTCGGGGCTGTTGGGCGCGGGCTCGGCGCCGGCGTCGTGCAGGCGGGCCTTCACCTCGGGCAGGGCCAGCACGCGGGCGATGTCGGCGCTGAGCTTGGCGACCACGTCCTTGGGCGTGCCAGCAGGCGCTACAAAGCCGGCCCACGAATAAGCGTCGTAACCCGCCACACCCGCCTCGGCAAAGGTGGGCACACCGGGAAACAACTCGCTGCGCTGGGCCTGGGCCCCGCCGTAGGCGCGCACCTTGCCGCCGCGCACCTGGGGCAGCGCGGTGGGCGCGTCGGCAAACCTCATTTGCACCTGGCTGCCCAGCACAACGGCCATGGCCGGTGC
>JANOAQ010000516.1:0-2872 GCA_031411195.1 Burkholderiaceae bacterium
CGATTTGTCTGATCTGCAGCGCACGGTCAAGGACATGGCCAAGGGCCTGGACGAGCGCCTGCGGGCCCTGGAGCCGTTGAAGGCGTCGATCGACGGCAAGGATTTCATGGCCGAGCCGGACGAAAAACGTACCCATGACCAGGCCATGGCAGCGCTGCGTTCAGGCGACTTTGACAAGGCGGTAACGGCCCTGTCCAACTTTGTGCAGCGCTACCCGGGCAGCGGCTACGGCGATTCGGCCCGTTTCTGGCTGGGCAACGCCTTGTATGGCCAGAAAAACTACAAGGAAGCGATCATCGTCTTCCGGGCGCTGGCCACCAATTCGCCGACCCATCCCCGCACGCCCGAGGCACTGCTGGCGGTGGCCAACTGCCAGATCGAGATGAAGGATGTTCGTACTGCCCGAAAGACCATCGAAGAGCTGGTCAAGGCCTATCCCAGCAGCGAAGCCGCAGCGGCCGCCAAGGAACGGCTGAGCACCTTGAAGGGTTGATGACCAGTGACTGATCTTGCGCTGCAATCGCTGCAACAGCAGGTGCTGTGGGCTGCCCTGGCCTTGGGTGTCGCCTTTGGCGCCATCGCCCAGCGCACCCACTTCTGCACCATGGGGGCCGTGGCGGATGTGGTGAACATCGGCGACTGGACCCGCATGCGCATGTGGGCCATGGCCGCCGGGGTGGCCATGCTGGGCTTCAATGCGATGGTGGGGCTGGGCTGGGTGAAGGCTGCCAACTCGGTGTACGCCGCACCCGCCCTGCTTTGGGCATCGCATCTGGTGGGCGGTCTGATGTTTGGCGTGGGCATGGTGCTGGCTTCGGGTTGCGGCAGCAAGACCTTGGTGCGCATCGGTGGCGGCAACCTCAAATCCTTGGTGGTGTTCGGCGTGATCGGGCTGTCGGCCTGGGCCACGTTGCGGGGCGTCACGGCCGTGCTGCGTGTCAATACCGTCGACAAGCTGCAGTGGGTGCTGCCGGCCGGGCAGGATTTGCCGTCCGTTCTGGGCGGTCTGGGTGGCACACCGGGCCAGCGCGCCTTGGTGCTGGGTGCGCTGATCGGTGGCGCGCTGCTGATTTGGTCTTTGGCGCGCCGGCAGGGCCGCAGCGCCGAGGTGCTTTTGGGCGGCCTGGGCGTGGGTGCGCTGGTGGTGGGCCTGTGGTGGGTGTCGGGCGTGCTGGGGCATGTGGCCGAGCACCCGCAGACGCTGGAGGAGGCGTTTCTGGCCACCAACTCCCAGCGCATGGAATCGTTCAGCTTCGTGGCGCCGCTGGCCTATGTGCTGGACGGCCTGGTTTTCTACAGCGATGCCAGCAAGCGCGTCACCCAGGGCATGGTGCTGGTGCTGGGGGTGGTGTTGGGCAGTGCTGCAGTGGCCCTGGTGACACGCAGTTTTCGGTGGGAAGGCTTTCGCAACGCCGAAGATACCGCCAACCACTTGGTGGGTGGCGCGCTGATGGGCGTGGGCGGCATCGCCGCCATGGGGTGCACCGTGGGCCAGGGCCTGTCGGGCCTGTCGACCCTGGCGCTGGGCAGCTTCATCACCCTGGCCGCCATCATGGCGGGCGCCGTGCTGGCCTTGCGCTGGCAGGTTTGGCGCCTGGAGCGCATGGCGTGAGCCTGCCGACCGGCATCGATCCAACACCAGACGCCGATCTCGAACGACGTTTTGGCGGCCTGCGCCGCTTGTACGGCCCGGCTGGTTATGCGGCAGTGCGAGCCGCCCGGGTGGCCGTGGTTGGATTGGGTGGCGTCGGGTCCTGGGCGGTCGAGGCCCTGGCCCGCAGCGGTGTGGCCGGTCTGGTACTGATCGACCTGGACCAGGTGGCCGAATCCAACATCAACCGCCAGGTGCAGGCCCTGGGCAGCACGGTGGGCCTGTCCAAGGTGGAGGCGCTGCGCCGCCGCATCGCCGACATCCACCCTGCCTGCGACGTAAAACTGGTTGAAGAATTCGCCAGCCCCGGCAATTGGCCCGCGCTTTTGCCGGGCCCGGTGGACGTGCTCATAGACGCGTGCGACCAGAGCGCTGCCAAGTTGGCACTGGCCACCTGGGCCCTGGCCAGCAAGACGCCTTTGGTATGTGTGGGGGCGGCCGGTGGCAAGCAGCACGCGCAGGCGGTCGAGGTGGGCGATCTGGCCGAAGTGAGCCACGACCCCTTGTTGGCATCACTGCGCCAACGCCTGCGCAAGCTGGGCGCCGCCCGCCAGGGCCGCATGGGCGTGGTGTGCGTGTTCTCGCGAGAAAGTGTCGCGCTGCCCGACAGCGAAGCGGCCAGTGCCACTGACGGCACGCTGAACTGCGCGGGTTATGGATCCACGGTGACGGTGACCGCCACCTTCGGTTTGGTGGCCGCCGGCGAGGCCCTGCGTCTGTGCCAGCTTCACCCCGCCAACGGCGGCTGACCTGTTTGCGAGCGGGTAAAATCGCGTGCTAGAATGTCGTGCTCTACACATGAGGGGTCGTTAGCTCAGTCGGTAGAGCAGCGGACTTTTAATCCGTTGGTCGCGTGTTCGAGTCACGCACGACCCACCAGTTGCAAGACGCATCAAAGTTATCGGGCTCTTAGCTCAGTTGGTAGAGCAGCGGACTCTTAATCCGTTGGTCGAGTGTTCGAGTCACTCAGGGCCCACCAACCCAATGTTATTTGCATCAAGCACTTAGCGCAGACAGCCACCTTCGGGTGGCTTTTTTGTCTTTCCAGACGCAAAATCTCGGGGTGACAGTGCCGTCTGCGGCCCTTGCTGGCGACGGTTTTCAAGGCTCGCAAGTCTGTGGTTAGATCGGGGTATGGATCCCTTGCAGCGCAACAACGTGCACATCTTCGGTACGGGCGGGCAGACTTTGGTCTTCGCCCATGGCTTCGGCTGCGACCAA
>JANOAQ010000517.1:0-5587 GCA_031411195.1 Burkholderiaceae bacterium
TCACCCACGGTGTGGGCAAAGCCCAGCACGCTGGCCGTCACCAGGCCGGGCCGGGCCAGCGGCAGGGCCACGCTGAAAAAGCGGTCGAGCGGGCCGGCCCGCAAGGTGGCGGCGGCTTCGAGCGTGCGCTCGGGGATGGCCTCGAAGGCCTGCAACAACGGCTGCACCACGAAGGGCATGGAATAGACCACCGAGGCCACCACCAGCCCCCCAAAGGTGAAGGGCAGGCGGCCCAGCCCCAGCCACTGGGTGAACTGGCCCACAGGCCCCTGCGGCCCCATCAACAGCAGCAGGTAGAAGCCGATCACCGAAGGTGGCAACACCAGCGGCATGGCCACCAGCGAGGCCAGCACGGGCTTGAAGGGGGAGCGCGTGCGGGCCAGCCACCAGGCCACGGGCGTGCCCAGCAGCAGCAGCAGCACGGTGCTCAGCGCCGCCAACTCGGCGGTCAGGCGTACGACGGTCCAGGTGGCGTCGCTCATGCGCAGCGCTCAGACGCCGTAGCCGTAGGCCTGGATCACGGCCTTCGCCGCGGGCCCCTTCAGCCAGGTCAGCAGTGCGGCGGCGGCGGCACTTTTCTCGCCGGCTTTCAAAAGCACCGCGTCCTGCCGGATCTGGCCATGCAGCTGGCCCGGCACGCGCCAGTACGAGCCGGTGAGCGGCTTGCCCGGCACGGCCACCTGGGACAAGGCCACGAACCCCATTTCGGCATTGCCCGTGGCCACAAACTGGTAGGCCTGGGCAATGCTTTCAGCGGTCACCAGCTTGGGCGTGATGGCATCAGTCAGGCCCTTGGCCTTGAGCACCTCCAGCCCGGCCCGGCCGTAGGGCGCCAGCTTGGGGTTGGCAATGGCCAGCTTGCTGAACAGGCCCGCCGCCAGCACGGCGCCCTGGTCGTCTACCCAGCCCGCCCGGGCGCTCCAAAGCACCAGCACACCGATGGCGTAGGTAAAACTGCTGCCGGCCACGGCGTGGCCCTCGGCAATCAACCTTCTCGGCGTTTCGTCATCGGCGGCGATCAGCACCTCGAACGGCGCACCAGCCACGACCTGGCTGTAGAACTTGCCGGTCGAGCCGGTCGAGGTCTTGAGCGTGTGGCCGGTGGCGGCGGCAAAGCCTTCGGCGATCCTGGCCATCGGGCCGGCAAAGTTGGCGGCCACGGCCACCATGACCTCGGCCGAATGCGCGGCGCCGCAAATCAGCAGCGTGCTTGCAGGCCAGATGGCGGCGCGGGCAAGGGCCTTGCCGACAAACGAAGGGAGGGTCATGCGGGCATTCTGACCCACGGCCCGGCGGCGTGCGACGCCACGGGGCGCTGTGCCAACGCTGGCGGGCGGCTTACTTTTCTGCCGCCGCCTTCAGTTGGGCCAGGCCTTTCTCGAAGTCCTTGCCGATCATCGTGTCCATGCTGACGAAGATGCCCATCAGCTTGCTCACGAAGGGGGCAGGCCCGAACATCACCCAGCGCACCTCGGTGCCGCCGTCCTTGGGGCTCAAAAAGAAGTCGGCGGTGTTGTGGCCTTCGAAGGGCTCGATGAAGTCGAGCTGGATGCTCACCTTGTCGGGCGTTGCCAGCTTCACTTCCATCCGGCCGCTGCCCACATCGCGGTTGCCCTGCCAGCCATAGATGGCACCCACGCCGGCGGCTGCGCCGGAGAAATTGCGCTTCATGGCCGGGTCGAGCTTTTCCCAGGGCGACCACTCGGGCCAGCGGTGGAAGTCGGCGATCAAGGGCTGGATCTTGTCGGCCGAAGCCTTGACCACGACGCGCCGCTCGACGCTGAAGCTGTCTGGCCGGGTTGCGGCCCAAAGCAGCAGTGCGGCGACCAACGCCACGAACACCAGGCCAATCTTCTTGATCATGAGGGCTTCTCCTGCGTGAGGGTGTCGATGATGATGGAACTGGGTGCACCGGGGCAATGCGGTTTTGCCCCGGTGCTATTGCCCCGGTGCATGCCTGCAATGCCCTTGTGCCGGCGCAGGGGCAGGGCGACGGGCCTGCAGCGCCTGGCCCCACCGCGGGTTCAGCCTTCAGCCAGCCGGGCCTGCGCCATCTCGCGCAGCCGGTTGCGCTGGATCTTGGTGCCGTTGGCGCTGTTGACCACCGGAAAGGCGTGCACCCACCACAGCCGGGCCGGCACCTTGTAGGCGGCCAGTTGCGTCTGCACGGCGGCGATGACGGCCTGGGCGTCGGGTGTGGCGCCAGGGTCGGCGATGGCAAAGGCCACGGCGCGGGTCTTGCCGTCCAGATCGACCGCCACCACCTGGGCCTCGGCCACGCCGGGCTGGGCCTTGATCACTTCTTCGATCTCGGCCGGTGCGGTGAGGTAGCCGCCCAGGCGGATGGCATCGCCGGCGCGGGTGAGGTAGACAAAGCTGCCGTCGGCGCGCAGGGTGCCGATGTCGCCGGTGTTGAACCAGCCATCGGCGCTGATGGCCTGGGCCGTGGCGTCGGGGTTGTCCAGGTAGCCGATGAAATTGCTGGGCGAACGAAATTCCAGCAGGCCTGATGTGCCCACCGGCAACAGTGCGCCGGTCTCGGCATCGCGCACGCGGATCTGCACTTCGGCATTGACGGGCATGCCGCCGCCTTCCAGGCGCTCGGCCAGCGGGCGGTTCAGGTGCTGGATGGCGAACAGCGCATGCACCTCGCTGCTGCCGTACAGCCCGGCCATGGGCAGGCCGCGCGCGGTGCAGGCGCGGGCCACCACCGCCGCACCTGCCCGAAAGGCGGCAAAGCCGCACAGTCGCAGGCTGGCAAAGGCCGGCGTGGCGGCTGGCTCGGGCGCATGGGCCAGCAGGCCTTCAAACATCTCGTCGCTGCCAAAGCAGTGCGTGATCTGGTGGGCAAGCAGCAGGCGGGCGGCTTCGGCTGCGTCGAAGGTGTGCATCACCACCACCGGCTTGCCCGCCGCCAGCGCCGCCAGCATCGACACATAGCCAAACGTGCCGGCAAAGGGCAGGGCGGCCAGCAGCACCACACCGTCGGCCGCGTAGCCCATGGCGGCGGCGACCTGCTGCACATGGCTGCTGACTGTGCGCTGGGTGTGCACCACCAGCTTGGGGCCGCTGGTGGTGCCCGAGGTGGTGAACAGGATGGCGCGCGCGTCGGGCGACACCGTGCCGTCGGCAGGCGCGGCCACTGGCCGATCGGCCGGCAGACTGTGCAGGTCGAAGCGCCGGGTGGGCTTGCCCAGCACGGTGGCCGGCAGGGGTTGCATGCGGGCCGCGCCCTCGGCACCCGCATCGACCACCACCACCTGTTGCACGCTGGCCGCGCTGGCCGGGTCCACATCGCGCAGCACCGCCGCGAAATCGATCTTGCCGAAGTGCAGTTGCAACACCAGCAGGCGCGGCCTTGAACGCTGCAGCAGGTAGGCCACCTCGGTACCACGGTAGCGGGTATTGACCGTCATCACCGCCGCACCCAGGCGGGCCAGGGCAAAGTGCAGCACCAGCCAGTCGAGCCGGTTGACCAGCCACAGCGCCACGATGTCGTCGGCCACCACGCCCTGGTCCTGCAGCCAGGCGGCGGCGCGGCCCACCAGGTCGTCGAAGTGCTGCAGGCTCACCCGGCGTTCGCTCCCGGTGTCGGGGTCGACCTCGATGAAGGCCATGGCCTCGGGATGCAAAGCCACCTGACGGGCCAGCAGATCGTTCAGGTTGTCGACCGGGACAACGTCCAAGGTGTCCAAGTCGGCTGCGGTGGGCAGGGGGTGCTGGGCTGGGTGCATGCGCCATTTTGGGCTGATCTGGAGGTGCGCACTTCGGGCGATCCCGGGCATCGAAGGTTGGTGTGGCACTTCAGAATCGCAGACGCCAGCGGCGCACTTTGCGCAGTGGCGACCCCATCTACTCTGCAGGGAGACACCCATGGCTTTTGACGGTTCGGCAATCCAGGCGCTCTTGAACGGCGCCGTGGCCAAGGGCGCCGTGCACGGCGTGTCGGCCCTGGTGGTTGACCGCAACGGCGTGCTGTTCCAGGGCGCGGCTGGTGAGGCAAACGCCAACACCCTGTACCGCAACGCCTCGATGACCAAGGCCGTGGCAACCACCGCTGCATTGCAATTGGTGGAGCAGGGGCGCCTGAGCTTGGATGCCACGGTGCAATCCATCCTGCCCGAGTTTGGCCAACTGCAGGTGCTGGACGGTTTTGATGGCGACCAGCCTCGCCTGCGTGCACCTGCCAGCCCCGCCACCATCCGCCAGCTCATGACCCATACCGCCGGCCTGGGCTACTTTTTCACCAGCGACAAGCTGATGCGCTATCTGGTGCTCACCGGTGAACCCAGCCCGCTGTCGGGTGAAAAGCGCAGCCTGTCGGTGCCCATGGTCAACGATCCTGGCACCGCCTGGGCCTATGGCGTCAACACCGATTGGCTGGGCCTGGTGGTTGAAAAAATCAGCGGGCAAAGCCTGGGCGGCTACTTGCAGCAGCATGTCTATGGGCCACTGGGAATGGCCGAATCCGGCTTTGCACCCAGCAGCGCCCAACGCGAACGCCTCCTGCGGGTGATGCAACGCCAGGCCGATGGCAGGCTGGTGCCGTCAGTGCACGACCTGCCGGCCCAATCCGAATGGGACGCGGCCGGCCACGGCTCCTACGGCAGCATCCAGGACTACGGCCGCTTCGTGCAGGCTTGGCTCAATGACGGTGCAGGCATCCTGCAGCCGGCCACGGTGCAGATGGCTCTGCAGAACCACATCGGTCAAATCCAGCTGCCCGCACTGATGAAATCGGCCGTGCCCGAGCTGTCGAACGATGTGCCCTCCATGCCGGTGCCGCAAGGCTGGGGCCTGGGCTTCCACCTCACCTTGGTCGATCTGCCGGGCATGCGCAGCCGGGGCACGGCCGATTGGGCCGGAGTGTTCAATTCCTACTACTGGATCGACCGCAACAAGGGGGTGGGCGGCGTGCTGATGACGCAGATGCTGCCCTTCTTCGACATGGGCGTGATCGAGACCCTGATGGGCTTTGAGATGGCCGTCTACCAGCAGGTGGATGCAGCCGCGCCTGCGGCCTGATCGCTGCGCCGGCCGGCGAGACGCGACCGTTGGTTTAACCTGCGTCCGGCAACGTTACCCATGTACGCATCGACCCTGGCACCGCAGGTACCACCCAACCTGCCAGTTCCACACTTGCCGCGGCTCTACACCTTTCGTCGCTGCCCGTACGCCATGCGCGCAAGGATGGCGATGCTGCAGGCCGGGCGGGCCTTCGAGGCGGTGGAGGTCAGCCTGCGCGACAAGCCAGCAAGCTTGCTGGCCCTGTCGCACAAAGCGACGGTACCGGTGCTGCAGTTGCCCGATGGCAGCGTGATCGACGAGAGTTGGGACATCCTGCGTTGGGCACTGGCCGCGCCCGATGCGCAGGGCTGGTGGGCCCGGGCGCAGTCGCCGGCCAACCTGGACCTGGTACAGCGCAACGATGGTGACTTCAAGCGCCATCTGGACCGCTGGAAGTACCCTCAGCGCTACGTGAATGGATCCCTCACGCCAGACGCACACCGTGATGGGGCGTTGGATGTATTGCTGAAATCACTAGAGGCTCGGCTGCAAGGCGCGCCCTTCCTGGGCGGCGAAAAGC
>JANOAQ010000518.1:0-2577 GCA_031411195.1 Burkholderiaceae bacterium
AGGTTCTTGTAGAGCACCACCGACAGCGTCATCACCACCACATAGGGGATGCCCTGACCGAAGTAGAGCGTGGGGATCCAGCGCCAGGGGGTTGGGGGGGTGGGCGTCATGTGCGCGAGCGGATGTCGGATTCAAGCCACATCGACGGCACTGTACAGGCGCTCCAGCGGCCTAACGAAGTTACCCCTGAGTTACGACTTTGTGTCTGTGCGGTAGAGTGGTTTGAAGATTTTTGGCCGCCGCCAACAGGAGATCTCCTACATGAAACTCAAGACCATCGTCCAGGCCATTGCCGTGCTGGGCGCCACCGCGCCGCTGTTGGCGCAAGCCCAGGATTCGCAGCAACGGGTTGAAATCACCGGCTCCAGCATCAAGCGCGTGCAGACCGAAGGCGCCTTGCCGGTGCAGACCATCACCCGCGCCGAGATCGAGCGCGCCGGCATCGTCAGCGCCGAGCAGTTGTTGATGCGCATTTCGGCCAATGGCACCGGCGCCGACAACCTGTCGTCCAACGTCGGTATCCAGTTGGGCACCACCGATCGCAACAACAACGGCAATTCCAGCGCCAACCTGCGTGGCCTGGGCGCCAACAGCACGTTGGTGCTGCTCAATGGCCGCCGGGTTTCCACGCACGGGGCCAAGGGCAACGCGGTCGACCTCAACAGCATCCCGATGGCCGCGGTCGAGCGGGTTGAAGTGCTCAAGGACGGCGCCTCGGCCACCTACGGCACCGACGCCATCGGCGGCGTGATCAACTTCATCTTGCGCCGCGACTACACCGGCCTCGAAGCCACGGCCTTCCTCGACAAGACCCAGGCCGGCGGTGGCGATCTGTACCGCGGCTCGTTGCTGGGCGGCAAGGGCAACCTGGCCACCGACGGCTTCAACCTGATGGCCAGCATCACCTTCGACCAGCAGAAGAAGCTGGGCGGCTTTGGCGAGCGTGCGTTCGCCAACGGTTTCCAGCCAGCGCGTGGCCTGTCGCCCGACACCACGGGCACTGACTTCGCCACCCAGACCGGCTCTGCCGGCACGGCCCTGGGCGCCACCTACCGCCTGCCCACCACCGGCGCGCAAACCTACAACCGCGCCAACCTGCTCAGCTTCCAGGGCAAGTGCGACACCATCGCGATGCAGTCGCAGTACCAGGCCACGCTGTGGGGCAGCCCAGGCTTCGCCAACGCCTGCGCATTCGACTATGGCGGCTCGGCCGTGCTGATCCAGCCCGTTGACCGCACTAACCTCGTGGCACGGGGCACCGTGGCGCTGGGCAAGGACGCCACCGGCTTTGTCGAGTTCACGGGTTCGCGCACCCAGGCCACCAAGCAGTTCGAGCCCTACCAGCTCACCACCACCGGTGGCCTGGCCGGGGCGCAGTACCCGGTGGGAGGGCCGTTCTACCAGGATCTCTCGGCCTACATTTCCACCTTCGACCCCACCAAGAAGATCGCGTACCGCTGGCGCTGCACCATCTGCGGTGGCCGCACGATCGAAACCACCACCGACGCCACCCGCCTGCTGGTGGGCCTGGAGGGTGTCGTCTTCGGCAACTGGGACTACAAGGTGGGTGCTTCGACCGCGCAGAGCAAGGCCGATTCCCTGCTGGTGGGCGGCTACTACTACACCGCCGACCTCATCACGGCCCTGGCCAGCGGCAAGGTCAACCCCTGGCTGCTGCCGGGTCAGACCCAGACGGCCGAAGCCCTGGCGCTGATGAAAACCGGCGATGCCTCGGGCAGCAAGCTGTTCGGTGGCAAGGCCACGCTGACCCAGTTGGACGGCACCATCTCGGGCGAGCTGATGAAGCTGCCCGCCGGCCCGCTGGCAGTGGCTGCCGGCTTCGACGTGCGCCAGGAAACCTACCAGTTCAGCGATGGCTCGGTCACCACCCGGCCGATCAACGCGGCGCCTTTCGATGCCGAGTTCCCCAAGGTCAAGCGCGACATCACGGCCTTCTTCGCCGAAGCGGCCGTGCCCATCATCAAGGGCATGGAAGCCTCGCTGTCGGTGCGCAACGACCACTACAGCGACTTTGGCAACACCACCAACCCCAAGGTGTCGCTGAAGTGGACGCCGGTGAACAACCTGCTGCTGCGCGGCTCCTACAACACCGGGTTCCGCGCGCCGAGCTTCTTCCAGCTGTACGGCGCCACGGGTGAGGCGCAGATCCCTGGCAACATCGCCGACCCGGTGCTGTGCCCCGGCGGCAACGTGCCCGGCGCCGACCTGTCGGTCTGCGCCATCCGCCCGAATGCACGCCAGGGTGGCAACAAGGATCTGAAGCCCGAGAGCTCCAAGCAATGGACGATCGGCTTCGTCGCCTCGCCCACCGATTGGCTCAGCTTCTCGGTCGACATGTGGGACATCCGCCGCACCGACCTGATCTATGAGCTGACGCCCCAACAGGTGGTGACCAACTACACCACCTTCCCCGACAGCCTGGTGCGTGGCACCAATGGCCGCCTGGATGGCGCCGGCGGCTACATCCGCGCCGGCTTCGTCAACGCCGACGGCGACATCACCCGGGGTGTCGACCTGAACGTGCGTGCCACCGGCCGCGCCGGTGCGGGCCAGTGG
>JANOAQ010000519.1:0-2334 GCA_031411195.1 Burkholderiaceae bacterium
CACGACTGCGAAGTTGTAGGTCGGCACGCCCAGCGTGCCGTCGGGCGCGCCTTGCGGCGGGGGCCGCAGGATGATGAGGTCGTCGATCTCTTCGTTGTGGATGCTGATCGGCCCCTTGACCAGGTCATTCCACGTCACCGCGCCATGGGGCGGATTGGCAAAGCGCACCACCGGTTTCATGCCGGTACTGGCATGCGGTACCGGCGGCAGCAGCTTGCCCGGCGCGGGCCGCCAGCGGCCGTCGTAGCCGGTCTTTTCGCCACGCGCCTTCTGCGCCTCGCGCATGGCGTCCAGCTCTTGCGGGCTGCACCAGCAGTGGTAGGCGGTGCCGGCGGCAAGCATCTGATCGACCACCGCGTGGTAGCGCGCCAGCCGCTGCATCTGGTAGATGGGGCCTTCGTCGTGCGACAGGCCCAGCCAGGCCATCGAGGCCAGGATCTGGTCGACCGAATCCTGGGTGCTGCGGGCCACATCGGTGTCTTCGATTCGCAACACGAACTGCCCGCCGAAGTGCCGTGCATACGCCCAGCTGTACAGCGCGGTGCGGGCCGTGCCCAGGTGCAAGAAGCCAGTGGGCGACGGGGCGATGCGGGTGCGGACGGTGGTGGCGGTCATGTGGGTCAAAGTTGGCTCAGGCCACGCGCGAGGTCGTCGGTGATGTCGTCCACATGCTCCAGGCCCACGGCCAGCCGCACCAGGCCCTGGCCGATGCCCGAGGCCTGGCGCTGTGCCTCGGTGAGGCGGCCGTGCGAGGTGGTGGCCGGGTGGGTGATGATGGATTTGGTATCGCCCAGGTTGGTGGCGATGCTCAACACCCGGGTGCTGTCGATGACACGGAAGGCGGCGGCACGCGCGGCCTCGGGGCTGTCGGCGCGTACATCGAACGACAGCACCGCGCCGCCCAGGCCCGACTGCTGGCGCATGGCCAGTTCATGCTGCGGGTGCGAGGCCAGGCTGGGGTAGTGGACCCGCGCCACGGCCGGCTGCTGTGCCAGCCAGCGCGCCACCGCCAGGGTGGCCTCGCTCTGCGCCTTCATGCGCAGATGAAGCGTCTCCATGCCCTTGAGCACCACCCAGGCGTTGAAGGGGGACAGCGTCATGCCGGCAGTGCGCACGGTCGGGCCGAACACCTCGTGGATCAGTTTCTGCGGGCCGCACAGCGCCCCGGCCATCACCCGGCCCTGCCCGTCCAGATATTTGGTGCCGGCGTGCATCACCAGATCGGCACCCAGGGCCAGCGGACGCTGCAGGGCCGGCGAGCAAAAGGTGTTGTCCACGGTGAGCAAGGCGCCGGCGTTGTGCGCCAGGTCGGCCAGGGCGGCGATGTCGCACACCTCGGTCAGCGGGTTGGTGGGGGTTTCGGCGAACAGCAGCCGAGTGGTGGGCCGGATCGCGGCGCGCCATTCGGCCAGGTCGGTCTGCGAGACAAAGGTGGTCTCGACGCCGAACTTGGCGAACTCCTTGCCGAACAGGCCGATCGTGGAGCCGAACACCGAGCGCGAGCACACCACGTGGTCGCCCGACTTGAGCAGGCCCATGATCAGCAGCAGGATGGCGCTCATGCCGGTGGACGTGGCCACTGCGGCTTCAGCGCCTTCCATGGCCGCCAGGCGCGCTTCGAAGCTGCGCACCGTGGGGTTGCTGGTGCGGGCGTAGGTGAAGTCCTCCATGTTGGTGAAGCGCCGGGCCGAGGTTTCGGCGTCGGGCTGCACGAAGGCGCTGGTGAGGAACAGGCCTTCGGAGTTTTCACCGTGCTGGCTGGGCGCCATCGCGGTGCGCACGGCCAGGGTTTCGGGGCGCAGCCCCTGCGGCAGGCGCGCGCGCGCCAGACGCGCCGCCTCGGCGCCAGGATCGTGTTCAGGCTGGGTCATGGTTCAGTAAAGGGTCAGGCTGGCTCGGCCCGGCTTTGCAGGGTGAGCCGGGTGCGGTCGTCGCTGTCGTCGTCGTCATTGCGGGCTTCGGTGCGCTGGGCTTCGATTGCAGCAAAGTCGGCAAGGCTGACATCGCCGGTGATGTACTGGCCATCAAAGCAACTGGCCTCGAAGCCGACGATGGCCGGGTTCAGAGCCCCGACCACGCGCTTCATTGCGTCCACGTCCTGGTAGATCAGCGCATCGGCGCCGATGAACTGGCAGATCTCTTCCTGGGTGCGGTTGTGGGCGATCAGCTCTTCCGACGTGGGCATGTCGATCCCGTACACATTGGGATAACGCACCGGCGGCGCGGCCGAAGCCATGTAGACCTTGCGGGCCCCGGCCTCGCGGGCCATCTGCACGATTTCCTTGCTGGTGGTGCCTCGCACGATCGAGTCGTCGACCAGCAGCACATTGCGGC
>JANOAQ010000520.1:0-3422 GCA_031411195.1 Burkholderiaceae bacterium
GCGACAGCGTGCGCGTGACCGGCGGCAAGCGCGATGACTTGCAGGCGGCGATGGCGCTGCTGCGCAAGGAAGTGACGGACGTGCCGCTCGCCTTCAACAACTTCAGGGATTGATGGCGCCCTCCCGATGCGCCTTCGGCGCGCGCCACCCAGAGCGGCGCCGTTGGCGGCCCGGCAGAGCCGTGTCCGCGGTGTCTGCCTGGAGGCTGCGATGCGCGATCGGGCTGGTTGGTGCGTTTGCTGTGGCCAATGTGCTGGCCCAATCGGTCAGCCTGCAAGGCAGCCTCGGCAATGACAAGGCGCTGCTGATGATCGACGGTGCGCCGCAGATGCTGTCGGTGGGCGCCAGCGCCCGGGGTGTCACGCTCAAACGCCTGGCCGATGGCGAAGCCGAGGTGCAGGTGGCTGGCCGCACCTTGCTGCTGCGCCTGGGCGGTGCACCGGCGCGCATGGGCGTGGGCAGCGGCGATGTGGCGCCCAGCGCCACCGAGATCGTGCTGCCCATGGGCAGTGGCGGCCACTTCAGTACCCAGGGCGCCATCAACGGCAAGATCGTCAACTTCATGGTCGACACCGGCGCCACCAGCGTGGCCATGGGCCAGGCCGAGGCCAACCGCATCGGCCTGGACTGGAAGCGCGGCCGCCCGGGCCTGAGCAACACCGCCAACGGCACGGTGCCGATCTACACGGTCAACCTCACGTCGGTGCGGGTGGGCGCGGTCGAGGTGGCCAATGTGGCCGCCGTGGTGCTGCCCAACGACATGCCGATGATCCTGCTGGGCAACAGCTTTCTGAACCGCTTCACCATGCGGCGCGACGCCGATGTGATGCGGCTGGACAAGAAGCCCTG
Organism: Burkholderiaceae bacterium; assembly: GCA_031411195.1. Classification (GTDB taxonomy): domain Bacteria; phylum Pseudomonadota; class Gammaproteobacteria; order Burkholderiales; family Burkholderiaceae_C; genus Pseudaquabacterium. The sequence goes on from JANOAQ010000520.1 coordinate 850, forward strand.
AGTCAGCCGACCGGCCTCAATCGGTCTCAGGCCGCCTCGAAGTCGATCAGCACCTTCATCGCCAGGCGGCGGTCGCTGGCCAGTTCGAACGCCTCGCGCGCCTGGGCCATCGGGAAGGCATGGGTCACCACCGGTGACAGGTCGACCCGGCCTTCGTTGATCAGCCGCACTGCCAGCGCAAACTCGGCATGGAAGCGGAAACTGCCGCAGATGCTCAGTTCCTTCGCCACCACCAGGTTCTGCGGAATGCTGACATCGCCGCCCAGGCCCAGCTGCACCACGGTGCCGCGCGGGCGCATCACCTCCAGCCCGTCGCGCAGCGCACGCTGGTTGCCCGAGCATTCCAGCATCACGTCGAACGTGCCCTTGTCGGCGCTGTAGCGCGGCACCCAGCCGGTGTCGGTGGCGGCATTGATGGTGTGGTGTGCGCCCATGGCGCGGGCGATGGCCAGCGGCTCGTCCACCACGTCGGTGGCCACGATCTCGGCCGCGCCGTGCACCCGGGCCGCTGCGATGGCCAGCACGCCGATCGGGCCGCAGCCCGACACCAGCACCCGCTTGCCCAGCAGGCTGCCCGCCCGTGAAACGCCGTGCAGGCCCACCGAAAACGGCTCGGCCAGCGCCGCCAGGCGCAGCGGCACGCCGGCAGCCACCGGCTCGCACTGGCTGGCGTTGCACACCAGTTGGCTGCGGAAGGCGCCTTCCACATGCGGGTCGCGCATCGCACTGCCGTAAAAGCGCATGTCCAGACAGTGGTTGGGCAGGCCCTCCAGGCAGTATTTGCAGGCACCACAAGGCCGGCTGGGGTTCACCGCCACGCGGTCGCCCACCTTCACGCGGGTGACATCTGGCGCCACGGCGGCCACCGTACCCGCCACCTCGTGGCCCAGCACCATGGGCCGCTTGATGCGCACCGTGCCGAAGCCGCCATGGTGGAAGTAGTGCAGGTCCGAGCCACAGATGCCGCCCATGCCCACCTGCACCAGCACCTGGCCAGGGCCGATCTCGCCGGCATCTTGTTCGTCCACCCGCAGGTCGTCAGGGGCGTGGATCACGAGGCACATGCAGCGCAAACGCATGGAAATTCTCCGGGCTCGGGGTGGGGGCCTGCAGTGTGCCCGCATGCGCAGGGTGCGTCACGCCCTGGGTCACGCCCTGGGTCACGTCGTGCATCACGTCGTGCATCACGCGCTGCGCCACGCCGGCAGCCCGTGGGCAGCGATGAAAATGGCGTGCATCCATTGATCTGACGGGAGCACCCCCATGCCCATGGCCTCTCAGGCCGGCCCTCAAGCCGCCACCATCCGCCGCCTCACCGGCCCCGAGGCTGCCGCCGCTGTCGACGCCCTGGCGGAGGTGCTGATCGACTGCGTGCACGGCGGTGCGTCGGTCAGCTTCATGGCGCCGCTGCCACTGGCCAAGGCGCGGCACTTCTGGAAAGGCGTGGCCGAGGTCGTGGCGCGGGGTGAGCGCGCCTTGCTGGTGGCCGAGGATGCGGCCGGTGCGCTGGTGGGCACGGTGCAACTGGTGCTGGCCCAGCCCGACAATCAGCCCCACCGCGCCGATGTGGCCAAGATGCTGGTGCACCGGCGCGCACGCCGGCGCGGCATTGCCCGGCAGCTGATGGCCGCCATTGAGAGCACTGCCCACGACGAGGGCAAGACGGTGCTGGTGCTCGACACCGTCACCGGCGGTGATGCCGAGCGGCTGTACGCGCGCGCCGGCTGGCAGCGCGTGGGCAGCGTGCCCCACTTTGCGCTGATGCCCGACGGCGCACCCTGCGGCACCACCTTCTTCTACCGCCAGCTCTGAGTGACCTCTTGCAAGGGCCTGCGACCGCAAATACTTTAGTTGTCAATTAAAATAATGCCGCCTATCATGGGTCGATGAAGCGCCTCTGGGACATTTCACCCCCCGTGCAGGCCGGCTCGCCGGTGTTTCCGGGTGATGCGCCCTTTCAGCAGCAGTGGGCCTGCACGATCAGCGCGGAATGCCCCGTCAACGTGGCCACGCTCAGCTTGAGCCCGCACACCGGCGCACATGCCGATGCGCCTCTGCACTACAGCCCCGATGGTGCGGCGGTGGGCGCGCTGGATCTCACCCCCTACCTCGGCCCCTGCCGCGTCATACACGCCATCGGCTGCGGCCCGCTCGTTGAATGGCATCACCTGGTGCATGCCCTGCCCAACTCGCCGGCTGGCCTGCCACCCCGCGTGTTGGTGCGCACCTATGCCACCGCACCCACCGGCTGGGACGGCGCGCTGAGTGCCTTCGCGCCCGACACCGTGGCCCGGCTGGCCGACGCGGGCGTCACATTGATCGGCATCGACACCGCCAGCATCGACCCGGCCGACAGCAAGACCCTGCCCAGCCACCAGGTGATCCGCCAGCGCCACCTGCGTGTGCTGGAGAACCTGGTGCTCGACGACGTGCCCGAAGGTGATTACGAGTTGATCGCCCTGCCGCTGAAGCTGATGACGGCCGACGCCTCACCCGTGCGCGCCATCCTGCGTGAACTCTGAACACGACTCCCATGACCCGTGACGAAGCCCTGGCGCTGGACGCCGCCGACC
>JANOAQ010000521.1:0-4334 GCA_031411195.1 Burkholderiaceae bacterium
GGCCACGATGATCATCTCGCGCTCGCCCTTGCTGAGGCTGCCGCTGTCCTTGATCAGCAGCGCGTCGTGGTAGGCCATGAAGGCACGCCACTCGGCCGGGCGGTGGGCCAGCGCCAGGAACACATTGGGCACGAAGCCGGCCTTCTCCTGCACCGCCAGGATGCGCTCGCGCAGGTCGTCGGGCAGGTTTTGCAGGTCGGGGATGGGGTAGCGGCTGATCGGGGGCATGGCGGGTCTCGGGTGGCTCAGGGCAGGGGCAGGGCAGGGGGCCGCCAGCATACGCCAGGGCCGGCACGCGCCACCTGCGCGAGCGCAGCCGGTGCTGGCGCACGGCCTGCTTGCACTGCCTACTTGAGCAGGCGCTCGCGCCGGGCGCAGGCGTCGATCAGCTGCTGCAGGCGGCGCGCTCGCGTCTCGGTTTTCTTGGCAGTGGCGATGCGGTGCAGTACCGGCCGGCGGTAGCTGGGCGGGCAGGCCTCGAAGTAGGCCCAGGCGATGGCGGCGCTGCGGAAATGTGCCGTCTCGGCATCGGTCAACCTGGCGGCCTGCGGCTGCTCGTGGGCGTAGATGGCCGACTTGTGCGCCAGCCGTCCTGCAAAGGCCTGCAGGCCGGCCGGCTGCAGGCGGCCCTGGGCCAGCAGCGCCTCGACCTTGGCGATGTTGATCGCGCTCCAGATCGAGCCGGGCCGGCGCGGCGTGAAGCGGATCTGGTAGGCCTGTTCGTCGATGCGCTTGCGCACGCCGTCGATCCAGCCCACGCACAGCGCCTCGTCCACCGACTCGGGCCAGCTCAGGCTGGGGCGGCCGCTGCCCACCTTCCAGAAGCCGACGATCAGCTCGGCTTCGCGCGCGCCATGGGCCCGCAACCAGGCGCCGAACTGGGCGGCGGTCTCGAAGAAGGTGGGCGAGGGCGGGCTCACAACAGGCGCTCGTCCACCAGCAGGGCCTGCAGCCACAGCTTCAAGCGCAGCCAGGAGCTGGCGCCGGGTTCGTCGGTGGTGGCCACTGGCCGGCCCTGGGCGTCCTGCGACCACCACGCGATGGTCTGGCCATCGGGCTGCAAGGCCAGCCGGTAGACGGTGTTGGCGCGCTCACCGCCCATCAGTTGCGCAAACTGGGCGGCCAGCGCCGGGCTGTCGATGGCCACGCCCATCTCGGTATTGCCCACCGCCGAGCGGGCGTCCAGGTTGACCGAACCCACCAGCAGGTGGCGCTGGTCCACCACCGCCACCTTGGCATGCAGGCGCGGCGTGGACGCGCCGAACAGGCCGAAGCCGCGCGAGCGCTGCACCGCGTCGGCGCTGAATTCATGGATCTGCACGCCCAGTTGCAGCATCGCCACCCGGTACCGCGCATAGTGGTGGTGCACCAGCGGCTCGTCGGTGGTGGCCAGCGAATTGGTGACCACCCGGGTGCGTACGCCGGCACTGGCGGCGGCGGCCATCATCGGCATGCCGACCGGACCGGGCACGAAATAGGGCGAGACGATCAGCACCTCTTGCCGCGCGCTGCCGATCACGCCCAGCAGGCCGGCCATCGCAGCGCTGGGCTGGGGGTTGACGAGGGTCTGCAGGGCCTTGTCGGGCGGGTCGGCAAACACCTGGGCGCTGGCAGGCAGCAGCACCAGCCGGCCGGCGGCCAACTGCTCGTCCACGGCGGTCTGGCCCAGCGGGTCGCTGCGGTAGGCAGCCATCGGCGGCCTGGCGTCGCGCACTGCGGCGTCCAGGCGGGCCTGCGCGGCCGCCAGGTCCGCTGCAATATCGGCCGCAACACCGGCCGCCACATTGGCCGCAACATCGGCCGCCACATCGACCGCCACATCGGCCGTCACATCGGCCGGCCGGCCGGCGACCTGTTGCACCGGCCAGGCGGCGTCGCTGTTCCAGTAGCGGTCGAAGACGGCGGCCAGGTCTTGCACCACCGCGCCGCTGGACAGCATGTCCAGGTCGATGAAATTGGTTTCGGCATGGCCCATGAAGTATTCGTCGGCCACGTTGCGCCCGCCGTACACCGCCAGCGTGCTGTCGGCGATGAACAGCTTGTTGTGCATGCGGTGGTTGTGGCGCTCGAAATCGCCGCCCGACAGCATCAGTCTCAGCAGCGGCGCGCCGTGGCGCAGCGGCAGCGGGTTGAACAGGCGCACCTGCACCTGTGGGTGGGTGGCCAGGTCGGCCAGCAGGCTGCCGATCTCGGCGGCATGGAAGTCGTCCACCAGCAGCCGCACCCGCACCCCGCGCACTGCCGCGTCGCGCAGCTCGCGCAGCAGCGCCAGGCCGGCCTGGTCCTTGTGCAGGTGGTAGGTCTGCAGATCGACCGAGCGCTCGGCCTGGCGGGCCAGCGCGATGCGCGCGCCAAAGGCATGCTCGCCGGTGGGCAGCAGGCGGAAGCCCGAAAGCGCGGTCTGGGCCGCAGGCCGGCTGGCGGCGACGATCCGCGACAGCGTGGTCTGGCCGTCATCGGGCAGGGCGTGGGAGACATCGACCGGGCCGCGCGGCGGCAGTGCGGCGCAGGCCCCCAGCAGCAAGCTGAGCAGGATGACCAACAGCGCCTGCAGGCAGCGTGGCAGCCGGTGGCCCTGCGAGACGGCAGCGATGGTGGGGTGGGTCGAGGCCATGCAAAAGCTTAAACGCGCCCGGCCGGTTGTGGCCAGGGCCCGGCGACAAAACCTCAGCGTGCGGCGCAGGATGGCCTTGACCTGGCGCTAGGAGCGGAACTGCATCGCATGCAGCCGCGCATACAACCCGCCGCTGTCCAGCAGGGCGGCGTGGGTGCCTTGCTCGACCACGTGGCCGGCATCCATCACCACGATGCGGTCGGCATGCTCGATGGTGGACAGGCGATGCGCAATGATCAGCGTGGTGCGGCCGTGCATCAGGGTGTCCAGGGCTGCCTGTACCGCGCGTTCGCTTTCACTGTCGAGCGCCGAGGTGGCTTCGTCCAGGATGAGGATGGGCGCGTCCTTGTACAGCGCGCGGGCAATCGCCAGGCGCTGGCGCGGGCCGCCCGAGAGCTGGTTGCCGTTGTGGCCGATCACCGTGGCCAGGCCCTGGGGCAGGCCGTCGACAAAATCAAGCAGGTGGGCGCCCGCCAGCGCGGCGCGGATGCGGGCCGGGTCGGCCAGCGCCTCGGGCGGGGCGCCCAGGGCCACGTTGGCGGCGATGCTGTCGTTGAACATCACCACATACTGGCTGACCAGGGCAAATTGGCGACGCAACTCGTCCACCTGCCAGTCGGCCAGGGCCACCCCATCGAGCGTGATGCGGCCCGAGGTGGGTTCGACGAAGCGCGGCAGCAGGTTGATCAGCGACGATTTGCCCGCGCCCGAGGGGCCGACCAGGGCCACCGTCTGGCCGGCGGCAATGTCCAGCGTCATGCCCTCTAGCGCGGCGGCCTGGGTATCGCCGTAGCGCAGCGTCACGTCGTGCAGGGCCAAGTGGCCCTGGGCCCGGGCGTTGCCAGGGCCGGTGTGGTGCTCGCCGCCGGCTTCGGCCGGGCTGCGGTCGAGCAGTTCGAGCCCGCGCTCGATGGCGGCCAGGCCCCGGGTGATGGGCGCCATCACGTCCGACAGGTGCTTGACCGGCGCCACCAGCATCAGCATGGCGGTGATGAAGGCGACGAAGCCGCCCACCGTGGCGCCGGTGGTATGGCTTTGCCACAAGGCCGCCACGATCACCGCCGACAGCGCGATCGCGGTGAACAGTTGGGTCAGCGGCGTCATCACGCCGCTGGAAACAACCACCTTCAGCAGCACCCGGCGCAAGGTATGGGCGTGGTGCTCGAAGCGCTTGGTCTGGCCGGCGGCGGCGCCATGCAGGCGCACGATGCGCCAGGCCAGCACGTTTTCTTCCACCACATAGGCCAGGGCGTCGGTGGCGTCCTGCCCCTCGCGTGAGAGGCGGTGCAGGCGCTTGCCCACGCTGCGCATCAGCCAGGCCACGGCGGGGAACAGCACGCCCACGAAGAGCGTGAGCTTCCAGTTCAGCCAGAACAGGTAGGCCAGCAGGGCCAGCAGGGTCAGTGAATCCTTGACCAGCGTGAGCACGGAGTTGACCAGCTGGGTGGCGCCCGTCTGCACCTCGTAGACCAGGGTGTTGGTCAGGCTGCTGGCGCTGTGCTGGCCGAACATCGCCGGCTGGGCGGTGAGGATGCGCTGGAACAGCGCCTCGCGCAGGTCCTGCACGCCGCGGTAGGCCGCCCAGGACAGCGCGTACTGCGCCACGAAGCCGGCAGCCCCGCGCACCGCGAAGATGCCGACGATGGCCACCGGCACCATCCACAAGGCCAGCCGGCCGGCGGTGAAGCCCTGGTCGAGCAGCGGCTTCATCAGCTCGGGG